>CAYOGJ010000001.1:0-20422 GCA_964403655.1 uncultured Candidatus Saccharibacteria bacterium
GTCCGAGAGTCGTCACCAATGAGCCGTCTGATCCTCTCGGTCAGAGCCTCTCGCTCCTTCTGCTTCAGAACTTCCTCGGCCTCCTTCTGCTTTCTTCGGATATTCATTGGTACTTCGATCATCTTGATGGCGCCCATGGTGAGCCATATTGCTATGGCACTTGCGATGGTGATGCCGGTAAACGAGAAGCTCCATCGGTGTCCAGCGATCAACGCGACTGCGGCCCAGAGTGAGTAGTATAGTGCTTTTTCGCTGTTTGCCAGGAACCAGCCAAACACAAAGCTAAACACAACAGAGAATAAACCAGCCTTTAAAACGACGCCGGGATCTTGGCGGTACATCTCAGTGCCGATCTCCTTAAATAATGCTGAAATGATCGCCGGGGCGATCATGGCAAGACTCAGCCACCTTACTGACGAGACGAACTTGTTCCAAAACTTCTTCATTAAATGAGCTCCTGTCTGCCAAGCAGACGGTTTAGTTTCTATTTTTATTAGAACAAATTTAATTGTTAAAGTCAAGATCTGTTTACCTAGGCTTTGCCTGAGTAAAAACATGCACAATAGCTATCGTTGTGGTCTTGGTTGTTTCGTATATAATCAGTTTTAGACGACCACAAACCAGGAGTTCCTGTCTATGGCAAGCAAGAAGCCTGATTCAAATGGATACATCTCTCCTCGTGCAGACGATTTCGAATCTTTGGAGTTGAGACGGATGGCTGTGAGAAACGCGGCTGTTGAGGCCGCGGCACGCATAGCGGCTTGTCGCCAAGCGCGGCAGTCAACTGCCGAGTCTCAATTCCTCAAGGTTGATGCAAATCCTTCTTTTGGTCTTGATGTTCGTTAATGCAAATCCACTCGATTGCTCGAGTGGATTTTTCATTTTATTTTAATTTTGACCTTCGGAGAAAGGAGGGGACTGCACCCCAGTCGTCTTCGTCATCGTTCACCACTACTGGCTCAACCTTCTTGCTAGCAGTAGGTGCTGGCGCAGGAGCTGGAGTTGGGATGATTACTGGCTCGGCTGACTTCTCTGGCTTAGGAGAGGAGGAGAAGCTGCCAAAGATTTTGTTCTTACCCTTATCCTCGTCGTCATTGTTCAAATCTTTGTTTTGGAATAGTGAGGTAACCTTCTTTTGGACATTTTCAGGGAAGCTTGAGGCAATGACAGTAATTTTGACCTCACCCTTCTTCAACTTATCATCGTGTACTGTACCGAAGATGATGCGGGCATTAGGGTCGACTGATTCTGTAATAACCTTAGCAGCATCCTGGATCTCAAACATAGTGAGGTCGTCGCCTCCAGCAATGGAGAAGAGTACACCCTTAGCTCCGTTGATAGAGATCTCAAGAAGAGGAGAGGAGATCGCTGCACGAGCGGCATCCTCAGCACGCTTGTCGCCCTGACCAAGACCAATACCCATGAGTGCGGCACCAGCGTCTTGCATGACTGCTCTAATATCGGCGAAGTCGATGTTGATGATACCCGGCATAGTGATGAGGTCTGAGATGCCCTCAACAGCCTCCTTGAGTATGTTGTCGCAGATAGCGAAGGCGTTCTTAGCACTGGTGTCTTTATCTATTGTAGAGAGGAGGCGGTCGTTAGGGATGATGATGATAGCGTCGACAACCTGCTTTAGCTCCTCGATACCTTGCTCTGCGATACGCATGCGCTGAACGCCCTCAAAGTAGAAGGGTTTAGTGACAACAGCGACAGTGAGAACACCATTCTCTTTTGCAGTGCGAGCGATTACAGGGGCAGCGCCACTTCCGGTACCTCCACCCATACCACCAGCAATGAAGACCATGTCGGCACCTTTGATAGCTTCTTGAATTTCTTCTTTAGTTTCCTCGACTGCCTTACGACCTATTTCTGGATTCATGCCAGCTCCGAGACCGCGAGTCAAATTCTTGCCAATGTGAACCTTCTTCTTTGCGAGAGAGTTGTGAAGATCTTGTGCGTCAGTGTTTACCGCGATGAAGTCCACTCCTCTAACCTTCGAGTTGATCATGTGGTTCACTGCGTTCTTACCAGAACCTCCAACTCCGATAACCTTGATTCGTGCAAATGATTCTATCTCTGGTTTGACTTGTGGCATAAGTGTGTTTTGTTCAGAATTTGCCTCTTAGAAATTGAGGTGCAAACATAGTACATGAGCACAAAGAAAAAATAAACAGTTGACACTACTCTAAAACAGGTTGGATTATCTTCTGAAAAAAATAATTTAGTTTACCGCTCTCTTAAGGCGGAAATATCACTGATTTAAGCCAATAAAATTAGTTTGACTTAAGCTATTAAAATGTTTTATTCAAGAAACTTTGTTTCAGCAAAAAATAAAACCTACGGGAGAAACTTTGAGAACCATTCGCTAATGGCTCTGAGACCCTTCTTACCACCCTCAGCAAACTTTTCTATACCTCTTTGGCCAACGACTCCTTGTTCGTTATCGGAGTTGAAGCCGACTACCGCCAGACCGTAGGCTGTCGACCAAGGCAGATCCTTATTTGAGGTCTTTTCCTCTTCTCCAAAATGGATGGTGCCAACGCGAGCAGGTAGCTTGAGAGCACTTTCGGCGAAATCCTTGAGTCCGTATTGGGCGCATGCACCACCAGTGAGGATAATGCCTGCGGGTAAGAGTTGGTTTCTATTTATTTTTTTTAAATGGTTTTCTACAAGTTCGAAAATATGTGAGAGTCTCTTGCCAATGATGTCATCCAGTTTCTTCTTAGGGTATTCTGCTCTGGTGTAAGAACCTAGTTTTATGGACTCAGCTTCCTCAAGACTTGTCTTGAGGCCAAGAGCAATGTCGTTTGTAAGATCCGCTCCACCCATGTCGAAGACCTCAAGAGAGTGAGGATTTGAGTTTTCGAAGACAACCATAGAGGTTGTCTCAGCACCAATGTTTAGTAGTAGGCATCCAGCTCGTTTCTGCTTCTTTGATAAGATGACGAAAGAAGAGGCGATAGGGCCAGCTACTACATCGACCACCTCGATACCTGCTTCCTCAACCGCTTTGATCAAATCCTCTAAATGATGTTCTAAGCATGTAATGAAAAGCATCTTAACTTCGAGCTTGCTTCCTCGCATACCCTCGACTCTGGTTAATGCTGGTTTGCCGTCGAGTTTGGTCTCGAGTGGGATGGTATTGATAATCTTTCTGTTTATTGAAAGTGGTTCAGGAATAGAGTTTTGAGCAGCTTCGTGTGCATTCTCTATATCAAGCGAGGTGACCTCAAGGTCGGCCCTAGAGACTGCTACAGAGCCTGTGGAGACCGCACTACCAAGACCAGCACCAGAGACAGAGACGTAGGCACGCTTCACCTCAACTCCAGACTGCTTCTCCGCTTTGCTTACAGCCGTGTGAACACTCTTTGCAACCTCACCAATGTTTACTATGAGACCTTTGTCGATACCACGAGTTTCTGCTAGACCAGTACCAATAATTTTTTGAACATTCTTTCCTCCATCACGAACCTCCTCGGCTATAACAACCTTAACATTGAAGCTACCTATGTCGATCCCTACGGAAATGTGCTTTGCCATTAAATAATTTCAAAAGTCTTTGTTCTTCACTCTCCATCTTACCGCCATGTTGCATACCTTTCAAATGCAATAAGCCGTGGATAAACAAATGTAGCGTGCTAAAAGTTTTTGTTTTGTTTAAATCGATGAAAATTTCTCCAGAATCTTTCGAGAGAGGGAAGGAGAGCACGTTGGCTGGCTTGTCCTTGCCTCGGTAAGTAAGATTGAGTTTTCTTGAGCGAGTACTGCCAATAAACACGAGTGAGAGTTCGTATTTTGTACCCAAAATTTTATTCTTTATTTCTTCGAAAGGGAGCTTTGGAGCTCGAGACCGAGTGAGATTTTTGATGGAGAGATCCATCTAAATAAATTAGCGACGCTTCTTACCAAACTTTTGAACCTCGTTCATTTTGCCAAGCTTCATGAGTTCTGCAACCTCCTCCTTTCTTTTGAGATAACTTAATGTCTTTGCACGCTTAACATTCTCGCTCTTAGTTCTTTCGGCGTAGCGTTTCTCTCTAACTTTCATGAGGATTCCGGCATTTTGAACACGCTTCTGGAAGCGTCTTAGGACGCTTAGGTTGTTTTCGCTACCACCTTTGGTGACTTCGATATTTATCATTAGTTGGGCCATTTTAGCACAAGGTTTAGCCTCCGGCAAGCCCTAAAACGATCTATAGAGGTAGGTGTTTGAGGTACTCGGTTAAGTTGCTCATAGGGATGGTGTCTTGAGCACGGGTATTGGTGTTCCTTACTGTAACAGTGTTATCGAGTGCTTCCTTCTGGCCGACTATGAGGTGGTAGGGAGACTTGGTAGCTTCTGGCATTTGCATCTGGGCAACGAGCTTGTCCTTGCCAAGATAATGATGGATTGGGATCCTGTAATTTCTTAAATGTTCTATGAGGTTAAGTGCCTTCATGCGAGCATCTCGACCAAGGTGTATTAGGTAGAATTTGGACTTAGGAGCCTCTTTGTACATTTTGCTTTCTTTAGCTTTTTTTGTGCCGAAGATTGTTGCACCGATAAGAGGCAGTTCTCGTTTGAAGCCGAAGCGCTTGGAGAGCCTAGAATACCTGAACCCCCCTGCGAGCAAATTGTTTTCTTGGTCTCTAACAGCAAAAAGAGTTTCTGAACAAAAGTTTTTGTGACCAACAAGTTCTGGAGAGAAGCGGTACTCTATTTTTAGGGCGTCTAAGTAGTCTAAAACCTCTTTAAATTGTGCACGACTCTGAGAAGTAAGGCTGGCGATCGAGGACGGCATGTCTTTTCTATAAGCTTTTGCCTCTTCGCTATTAGACTTAGCTATTTGGAAGGCATCATCTTTAAAAACTTTCTTTAATTCTTGAGAAAGGTTGTGACAAGTTTTGGCTACAAAGTTCTTGAGCTCTTTCTCGTAGCTTGCTATAGAGTCTTTGTCGCCAATTGAATTTATTTCAACCACCAAATCCTTGTAACCCTCCTCACTTAGGATGGAAATAGCGGTGCGAATAAGCTTTGCCTCAGCAACTCCCACTGGATAACCGACAAGCTCTAGTGAATAGTCTTTCCCTCTTTTCCAAGAGACTGCTAGTGGGTGGGGGAGATTGGCTAATTTCTTGTCGATATAGTGTCTGATGAAGGCGGCCTTCTCTGGAGCGTTGCAAACTAGTTGGTTGCTGTTTTTGGGAGTGGTGTCCTCACAGTCTTTGGTAATTTTGATATCAATAGGAGTGATAGAAGGTGCATCGATCGGTCCGAAGCCGAAGTGAGCTGCAATCCAAAGTTGTTTATCAAATTCAGTTTTTCGCATTTTCAAATTTTGCTAAGCTTCCTGGCCAAAGACTAAGTGGCCAAGCGCGAATGATTGGTCGGCCAACAATATTTTCTTCGGGCACTGCTCCCCAGTAACGAGAATCAGAGCTGCCGGCTCTATTGTCTCCCATCACGAAGTACTCTTCTTCTCCTAGAACATAAGTCGATGTATCGGACTTGGTGTAAACGATATAAGGTTCATTTAATTTTAAACCCTTTGGGTACTCAGAGTTGATTATAGTGACTTCACCGTTGCTAATTTGCACTTCCTCTCCAGGTAAACCTATTACTCTCTTGATGAAAAACTTTTTTGGGTCCTTTGGATACTTGAAGATGAGCACTGAGCCCCTCTCAGGAGTGTTGAATTGGTAAGTTAGCTCATCAACTATGAGGTATTCAGCATTTTTGAATGTTGGATCCATCGATGCACCGTCTACGATGAATGGTTGAGCAATAAAGAGGCGGAAGGGGACGACAATAACTACTGCGATCACTACCAATCTTACTAATTCTTTCCAAAAATTCTGTTTCAACTCTGGAGGATTAGCAATTGGTTCCATAATTTCCGGACATTGTATTATAATCCTCTCATGTACACAATAATTGGCCTTGGAAATCCGGGTGAGGAGTATGAACTTACTCGTCACAACACAGGTAAAATGGCCGTAGAGCAACTTGAGAAGAAGGGTGTTAAGGCCAAATACATTCATCAGGACACTTTTATGAATAAGTCTGGCAGCGCGGTGGCTAAAGTGATCAAAAGCAAGAAGGCTGCACAGAAATTGATCGTAATTTACGATGATTTAGACCTACCTCTTGGCACCATGAAGATCTCTTTTAACCGTGGTTCTGGTGGGCACAAAGGTCTTGAGTCTGTAGCGAGAGCGGTAAAGACCAAAGAATTTATAAGAATTAGAATTGGCATAGGTAAGAAGGGTGACATAGAGAAGCACATCCTAGGCAAATTTACTCCTAAGGAGCAAGATGAGTTGAAAAAAGTTTTCAAAAATTTGGTGACGGCCGTAGAAACTCTTATTGAGGACGGACTCGAACTAGCAATGACAAGGTTCAATTAAGAAAAACCCGAAGCTATGCTTCGGGTAGAGATACCTGAATTGTTGGTCTGAGTTCAGGAATTTCCCGGATACCATCGATGACGACGGGGTCCTCAGTGGCATCATAGAGCTTCGCAAACTCGGGGAAGATCTGGAGTACAGCAGAGTGGATCCGCCAATACTCGGTGAAAACCTTTCTTTCCGTTGTCGTGCCAGTCAGAAGTGAGACGGTGCTTGAGCGGTGGATGTTGCCACGTTCAATCCAGTGGCTAAAAACTAGCCTTTGGATAGCTCTTTCGAGTTCATCCCAGATGCGCGTGACAGGATTTTTCATGTACCAGCTAACGCTCACTCCATCGATCTTCATCTTCTCCACGATGTGCCAACATTCATGCAGCTTGAGGACAGACACCGCGTCTCTCCGCTCACCTTTGTCTCTGAGTAGGCACACCAACATGGAGAAGACGATCATCTCCTTGGCGTCTTCTTCTTCAAGTATCCTGACACTCATGATGAGTCTCCTGTATAAGTTCAGTCTCTGACAAAACTTTAACACCTATTTGAATCTCATGACAAACAAAATCCCCACTAATGTGGGGATTTTGTTTTACAAAGAGTATAAGGGAATTATTTCTTGCTCTTGTCTATGTAGGAGAGTGCCATCTTCTGTTCCTTTGGGTCAAAGAGAGTGATCTTGAATGAGTATGACTTACCCATCTCAAGAGTCGCCCTTAGATTGTCTTCAGAACCAAACTCAGAGACATGTACTAGGCCGGCCACACCCTCCTCGATAGAGGCGAGTGCCCCATGCTTGTTGTACTTGATGATTACACCTTCTACCACATCATCCTTTTTGTATTTTTGTGAGGCATCCTTCCAAGGATTTTCCTTTAGAGCCTTGATTGAGAGAGAGATTTTCTCGTCTTTGATCTCAATGATCTTAACCTTAACCTTCTCACCAATCTTAAACATTGCCTTAGGATTCTCTACCAAGCCCCAATCAATTTCAGATATGTGCACGAGTCCTTCTAGACCTTCTTCGAGCTTCACGAAGACGCCGAAGTCCACAAGTCCGGTAATCTCGCCCATAAGTTCATCGCCGAGGGTGTAACGAGCGAGGATACTCTCCTTGCTCTTGGTTTCAGGTGACTTCTCAGAGAAGATTAGTTTACCCTCCTTAGGCGCTGCGCCAATGATAGTTACGGTAAGTTTGGTGCCAACGAGTTTGCGGAGCTCATCTAGGATCTTGTCCTTGTCTCCATCATTCACTCGAGGATAGTGCTCAGGCTTGAGCTGAGATGCTGGGAGGAATCCTTGGATACCTTGCCAACTCAATATCAGACCACCCTTATTGGCATCGGTGACCATAATGTCGAAGATTCTCTTGTCGCGGATAGCCTCGTCAGCATCACTCCATATGAGTGCTTGTCTTGCTTCCTTAAGAGAGATTTCGATGTATCCCTCTTTTCCACCCATTGCAATAACTTTGCCTGCTACTGCATCACCAACATTTATCTTCTTGATGATGTCGCGAGCGTTCATGAACTCACGACCGTAGATAATACCTGTTCCGTATGGAGGTAAGTCGATATACACTGCTCCCTTGTCGATGCTTATGACAGTGCCTTCTACAACATCCTCGACTGCTGGTGGGTTTGGTGATCTTTGCACCAATTGACCCATAAGAGAGTTGTCTTCTGCGACAACATTCTCCTTCTTTTCTTTTTTAATCATTTAGTGTGATTCCTGGTCGGTCCTTCTGCCTCAGAGTGTTTGCCTAGGCAAGAAGGGGATACGTTCCAAGAGTTGCTATTAAACTCACACGAGCCATCAAGGTAACAGAAAATTAGCTGTTTGTAAATGCTAATAAATATGAAAGTCTATAAAAAAAGAACAACCCTTTGTGGGGTTGTGTGTGGCGGGTGTCCCGCCGGTCCCGACCTCTATTGGGCCGAGACCGACGGGGTACAGCTGCGTTGTGTCGATTTCTCTCTTTGTTCAACGCCGGTCTTTGCCGGGACAATGATGGTGTAAGCGGCCCCAGTCGGTTATCCTGGGTGATTCGTCGGTAACACCTCCCTTGTAAACCCCCGTGGGGTCGCCGTTGTAGGGTCTGGGCCGATGTATCGCGCGCCGAGACCGGTGTCATGAGCGGAATGCGTCCGCCCTGCGCGAGCTCCGGTAGTGTTTCGCACCGGAGCAGTGCCCGTCGGCCGCGTCGTCGCGACAAACGGGCAGGTGCTTATCTATATACATCCTAGCATACCCTATTAATCTTGTCAAGTGTCTTTTGTAAAGAAAAAGTCCGCTAGCTAGCTAGCGGACTGACCCATTTTTGGGCATTTCATCTGGGGAGATGGCGTGGAAACGAGGTCTACCCAACTCACTTGGCTTGAGCTTCAGCTCATTAGGCAGATAATAGCTCACGGTCCTCGCCACTCCGATTGCAGTGGCGAAGAGCGCGATCATGAACAATGACCTGCTCATGACCCAGAGTGAATTTTTCTGTGTCTTAGTCATGCTGTTTCGGTACGACGTAGAAGATGTCGCAGCGAGGTTCCATGATGTCCAGACTCGACGTGAAGTCGAGCTTGTTGTTCTGCACCACTGTGTAGGTGATGCTCGTGATCGGCTTCCGAGCGCAGATGCGTACGGTGCCGGGACCCTGAGGATCGAGCTCTCCCTTGTCGGAGATACTCATCACGCTGAGGTCGCTCGAACAGAAGGTCTGGGTGCTGTCGGTCACATCGCAGTCTTTCCGCGCGGGTTGAAGCACGATGGCAGGAGCCTTCGGGGTCGAGTCGACCTGAGTCGAATCGGCGACACTCTTGGCCATCGACATCTCATCATCGTCAGCCCACGGCTTCAACAGCATGAGAGCAACGAAGGTGACCAGGAGCAAGATGAGGATGGTAAGCCAGTAGGGAATCACCGGACCATCCTTCTCCGCTTTGTCCTTCTCGTTCACGATCTTATGGACGTGAGGGTCTGCGGGTTTCGACATTTACTACCTCCATGAGGGGTTCGGGTTCTGTGGGTATAATGTATTAAATTAACCTTATTGTCAAGCTTGAGATGAAGAGAAATGTACTGGTTTTTAGCCTCAAATATGCTAAAATAGACTCTTCAAGATCTCTCAAGGGTCTCTCTCTTTAAGTATCAACCCAGAGTCAAAGACTGCTGCAGATATCACTCTTTTTACCACGGGCAAGTCAGATACCTCTGATAAGTCTGGTTTCGTCATCTTTGGCCCTGGAGAATATGAGGTTAAGGATGTTTCGATCAAAGGATTTTTGTCTAAGGGTAAGTCGGAGAGAATTAACACAATTTATAAAATGAATGTAGAGGGTATGAATATCTGCTTTTTGGGTGATCTTGCTCACGCAGACCTTGATTCAAGTGTGATTGAGGAACTTGAAGATATTGATTTACTCTTTGTACCAGTTGGAGGAGACGGAGTGCTCGATGCTAATACTGGTTACAAATTGGCCGTTAAGCTCGAACCATCTCTTATCATCCCCATGCATTACAATGCAGAAACTTTGAAGAAATTTATCAAGGAGGCAGGAGAGGATAAGGTTGATGCAATAGACAAACTCGTAATAAAGAAGAAGGATCTTGAGGGCAAGGAAGGAGAGATCGTCGTTTTGAAAGAAGAGTAGAATAGGGAATAATGGATACTAAATAAAATGAGAAAGTATTTAAGCGAACTACATACTAAACCAAGACACCACAAGAGAAGGTTTGCCCTGCTTACTTCGGCTGTTATTACTCTCGCTATATTTGCTGTTTGGTCGGGAGTAAAGTTTTCTGTTAAGCCGGTAGTCGTGAAGAAAGATAATGGCACTGTGAATCTTGCAGCTGTCTCAAGCGAGAATAGTTTAGAGAATATTATCGGCACTCTAAAGAATTCTTGGCAGAATCTCGTAACCAGCAATGACAGATAATACTGAAGACAATAAGAGAGTTGTCTCGCGTTCGATCGTGAGCGAAATGAAGGACTCCTTCATCGACTATGCTATGTCGGTTATTACCGACCGTGCACTTCCTGATGTTAGAGACGGTTTGAAGCCAGTGCACAGACGCATCCTCTATGCGATGCATCAGATTGGTCTCACTGCGAGCGCTAAGACGAGAAAAAGTGCAACGGTAGTCGGAGAGGTGCTCGGCTCGTACCACCCACACGGCGATGCCTCGGTGTACGACGCTATGGTTAAGTTGGCGCAGGAGTTCTCGACTCGTTACCCGTTGGTTATTGGTCAGGGTAACTTCGGTTCTATAGACGGAGATGGTGCTGCGGCCTACCGTTATACCGAGGCTAAAATGAGTAAGCTTGCTCAAGAGCTTTTGAATGATATTGAGAAGGATACAGTCAACTTCCGCCCAAACTACGATGGTACTAAGAAGGAACCAGTCGTTTTACCAAGTGCTGCACCTAACCTACTTTTAAACGGTACCTTAGGTATTGCTGTTGGTATGGCGACAAACATTCCACCTCACAATCTAAATGAGGTAATAGATGCAACAGTAATGCTCATCAATGATCCTGAAGCAACTACTGAAGATCTTTTGGAGTTTGTTAAAGGCCCTGACTTCCCAACCGGAGGCATTATTTATAATCAGAAGGACATTGCACATGCCTACGCCACAGGACGCGGAGGAATACTCACTCGCGGTGTAGCCGAGATCGTTGACGACGGTAAGATCGAGCAGATCGTTATTACCGAAATACCTTACAGAGTGAACAAAGCTACTCTCATAGAGAAGATCGCTGAACTTCATAGAGATAAGAAGATTGAAGGTATTAAGGCTCTTCGTGACGAGTCGACTAAAGACATTCGTATTGTGATTGATTTGAAGCAGGGTAGTCAGCCACAGAAGG
The DNA here is from genome assembly GCA_964403655.1 of uncultured Candidatus Saccharibacteria bacterium. Classification (GTDB taxonomy): domain Bacteria; phylum Patescibacteriota; class Minisyncoccia; order Phycocordibacterales; family Zambryskibacteraceae; genus JAIFWN01. Next base: position 11,252 of record CAYOGJ010000001.1, read on the forward strand.
TCTTGAATGCTCTATATAAACACACCCAGCTTGAGGACACCTTCCATGTTAACTTGGTCGCTTTGGTAGATGGGGTGCCACAGACAATGTCACTCAAGGGTATGCTCGAGAGTTTCGTTAAGCATCGCGAGGAGGTGATAAGAAGAAGAAGTGCATACGACCTCGCACAAGCAGAGGCCCGTGAGCATATTTTGCTTGGTCTTAAGAAGGCACTTGACCACATAGATGAGATAGTGAAGCTCATTCGTGCATCTAAGACAGTAGATGATGCTCGAGCAGGACTCATGAAGACCTTCAAGTTCTCTGAGCTTCAAGCGAATGCCATTCTCGAGATGAGGTTGCAGAAGCTTGCCGGCCTCGAAAGAAAGAAAGTTGAGGATGAGCTCAAGGAAGTGCAGACGCTCATCGCTTATCTCAAGGATCTGTTGGGCTCTGACAAGAAAATACGTAATTTGATCAAAGAGGAGTTGCTCAAGGTAGAGGAGAAATACGGTGATGAACGACGTACCAAGGTGATCAAGGGTGGAGTGAAGAATATTTCCATGGAGGACCTCATACCCGACGAGGAGCAAGCAATAGTTCTTACCTCTGGTGGATACATAAAGCGCACTGACCCGCACGAGTACAAGAGACAAAAGCGAGGTGGTGTTGGAGTTGTGGATCTAGATACTAAGGAGGAGGACTTTGTGACCAACTTCCTGGTGGCTTCGACTCACTCAGACCTACTTTTCTTTACAGATAAGGGTAAGGCCTATCAGATCAAGATGTACGACATTCCAGAGGCGAAGCGTGCAACAAGAGGAAAGTCTATTATGAACTTCATTAATCTTAGTGCTGAGGAGAAGGTTACCTCTATTCTCGCTATGCCAAAGGATTCTAAGAATATTGAAGGTTCTCTAGTGCTTATCACAAAGGATGGTACTGGTAAGAGAGTCGCCGCTAAGAGCTTCCATGATGTTCGCTCAAGTGGAATTATTGCGATTAGGCTAGACGATGGAGATAAGTTAGTTGCTGTAGGACACGCAGAGAAGGGGGACACAATCTCTTTGGTCACCAAAGAAGGCATGTCGATACGCTTCAAGGATTCTGATATTCGTGAGATGGGGCGCACTGCAGGAGGGGTAAGAGCCATAACTTTGGATAAGAAGGACGAGGTGGTAGGTGCACATGTTATCAAGAGTGCTTGGAAGAACGCGCACCTGCTTGTTATCTCAGCAAATGGTTATGGAAAGCGCACAGAGCTTGGAGAATACAAAATACAAGGCAGGGGAGGTAGTGGTATCCTTACTTCAAAGGTTACTGACAAAACTGGTGAGGTGATGGCAAGTCAGATTGTGACCGAAGAAGAGTCTGAGGTGATAGCAATTTCTAAAAAGAGTCAGGTGGTTAGAGTTGATATTGCTGAGGTTCCAGTACTTGGTAGGTCCACTCAGGGAGTAAGGATCATGAAGCTTCGTGATGGCGACTCCCTTGCTTCACTTATTTGTTTGTAAAAGTTTGAAATATAAATATAAAAGATCAGCCCCGCTTGCACTGTTTGTGCAAGCGGGGCTTTTTTGATCATCGTCGGGAGATATTCACGGTCGCCTCGACCGTCTTCATGTCGCGGTCGACGCAACCGAACTTGATCGTGGTGGTCTTGCCCTTCGCAGGGTACCACGGGTGTTCGGGGCCGATCGAGAAGTTCGATTCGAGGGTGATCCCGATCGCCGGTTCGTTGTCGGCCGGATTGTCCACCTGGCACGACGTAGAACGTTGGGCCTTGAACATGAGGTCCACCTTCTCGCCATCGTTGATCACGAAGTTCGGTCGATCCGCTTCGGGGTTCCGATCCATCACGAACGAGTTGAAGTTCGTGCTCGTCGAGTTGGCGGCGTCGACGCGGGTGATCTCGATCGTCGGCACGATGATCCGGACGCGCACGTTCTGCGCTTCCGCGGTGGCAGCGACCAGCGCGAGACAGAGCCAAATGAAACTCAAGCAATCCTTGATCTTCACTTCCTTTCTCCTTTTGATGAGGGGTACAGAATTGGTCGAGGTGTTCGACCACTACTACTTATATAATACACCCAAATAAGTAAAATGTCAAGTTCTGTAAAATAATATAAAAGTTGAAGCCCCGACAACGGTGTTTTGTTGTCGGGGCTGTGTTCAGCTTGTCAGCGTCGGTTCACGATACCGAGATCGACGAGGGTGACCGCCTCATCGCTATTGGTTCGCGTCGGCTGGGACTGCATGGTACTTCGCGCATTCGGGTGATCGGCGCGATTCTTCTGCGGCTTCTTCGCGGCGTTCGTCGTCGGCGAGCCGAGGACATCCGAGTTGCCCATGGGGCCGACCTCCTGATCGAGCACGATCATGATGCCGGTGATTGCGACCGCCGTGTTCAGAGCGCTGGGCTCGTCCGCGAGGGCCAGCTTGCCGATCGCGTGCGAGGCAGAGGTGAGGATGAAGTCCGTGGGGACGAGGAGCTCGTCGTCGGCGGCCGTGTTGATGACGGCGCTGCCGAGGTTGTTCGGATCGGCCTGGTAGTCGTAGAAGCCCTGGGGCTTCGTGCTCGCATCCGCGGTGGGCGGCATGGCGAGGGCGGCGACGACCGCGGCGAACGCGATGGAGAACTTCAGCTTCATGCGCACCTCTATGAAAAGTGGTGAAGGTACAAGCAATGATCGACGATGTTCGACCATTCTGCCAAGTATCATACCCCTATATTTGAATTTGTAAAGTGGGGCATGAAAAAGGACTCCGGTTTAAGGAGTCCTGGGTTGCAGGGTTAGTTGCGAGTGTAGAGGATGATCTTCCCACCTGAGAGCCGCTTGGCTGCGATCAGGCCGAGGAGTCGGTGAGGGATCACCGAGAATGGAAGTTCAGAGATAGGCATGGGATCGAGATCCTTGGCCTCTCGGAGGTTGCCACTGCCCTCGACGTAGAAGAGCTTTTCGCCCTCCATAACAACGAGGGGGATGGGCTTCTCGGTCTTGGGGAGGAGCATGGTGCCAGGCTTCTTGCTCGTGATGGGCGGAACCCGGATTTCCGTCGGTACTGTCATTGACTCAACATCCTCTTGCATGGGTTTGAACTGTACTGCGGGGAACTGCTCTAAATAAATAATAATCCATTTTAATCATTTTGTCAAATGGGCTTATTTTGAGCGAATTTGGAACCAATATAGAGTTATAATAAACAACATGTTTAGCGACCCAAAGAAGAATGTTTTTGAGTTTGGCTTCATCCCCGGACAAAGAGTAGTCGATTTGGGTAGTGGTGCGGGTCATTACTCTCTAGCTTTATCACATGTCTTGGGCGAATCAGGTAAGGTTGTAGCAATCGATATAGATAAGTCTTTGCTTACAAAGCTAAAGAACGAGTCAACATCACTTGGTCAGACCAATGTCGATGTTCTAGATGGCAATATTGAGAAGGCGTCAGGAGTCAGGTTACGAGATGGGTATGCCGATGGGGTGGTCTTCTCGAACGTGCTTTTTCAACTCACGAGCATCACCACAGCTCTTGAGGAAGCAAAGAGACTGCTAAAGCCAGGCGGTAAGGCCTGTGTGGTAGAGTGGACGGACTTAAGTGTCCTAACTGGCAAGAAGGAATTTATCCAAGGCAAGGCTATTCCTGAGGTTGATACCAAAAAGTTTTTTGAGAAGGCAGGTTTTATTTTTGAGCGAAGCTTCAATGCAGGGGAGAAGCACTATGGTCTAATCTTCAAGAAACCTCTACAATAGAATTACATGTCGAAATTCCAAGTAGCGCTCTTAATTGTTTTTGGAGCCTTCATTGTTATCGCAGTTATACTCTTCTCGCAAAATAGAGGTGGTAGTGTCTCGAAAACCAATCTAACGATTTGGGGCACGCTTTCTGTTTATGACTTCAACAACATGGTTTCGAACAACCTTGCTTTGAAGGATGGCAACATCTCTTTCAACTATGTGGAAAAGCAAGAAGGTAATCTCTCTAAGGAATTTACCGATGCTCTTGCTGTAGGTAAGGGTCCAGACTTAATAATTCTTGGAGTTGATAGTGTTATAAGTGAGAGCGAGAAGCTCATCCTCATCCCAAACGAGAGTGTAAAGCCTGCTGACTTTGTCACAACATTTACAAAACAAGCAACCCTTTTCCAGACTGCTCTTGGAGCATATGCACTTCCATTTTATGTTGACCCGATGGTTATGTATTGGAACAGAGATATGTTTGCTAAGGAGTCACTTGCGGTACCTCCAGTATATTGGGATCAAATCTATACTTACATTACCAAGCTGACTACGAAGGACGGAGCAGGTAACATTACTCAATCAGCTATGGCTTTGGGCGAGGCCAAGAATATCCCTCATGTGAAGGAGATCATGACTCTGCTTCTCTTACAGGCGGGCACACCTATTACTGTTGCAAACGGAGAGGGTCTTAGATCAGCTCTTCAAGATAATTCGGGCGGTGCTCAGATACCAAGTTACTCTGCGCTTGAGTTTTATACTCAGTTCGCCAATCCTCAAAAGTCTTATTACTCATGGAATCGTTCCCAAGTAAGTGCCTCAAACCACTTCACTGGTGGCAAGAGCGGTATGTACCTAGGTTTTGCAAGTGAGCTCCCAATACTTAAAGCCAAGAACCCAACGATGGACATTGGCATTTCCCCTGTGCCTCAGTCTCGCGCTTCGGGTAAGAGTCTTACTGTGGGTAAGCTATATGGTATTGCTCTTGTGCGATCTACCAAGAATCCGTCTGGTGCCTTAGCCGGAGCCTTGGCTCTAGTTGCGAAGGAGAGTGTTAGTGTACTTACCAAGATCACTCCGTACATACCGTCAAGGCGTGACCTCTTGGCAGTGGTACCTACAGATCCAGCAGGATTTACCTTCTATGGTGCGGCTCTTCAGTCTGATTGGTGGAGAGATCCAGAACCCAAGGAAACAAGTAAGATTTTTGTCGAGATGGTCGAGTCTGTAACCTCTGGTCGCGCTCGTGTAGACGAAGCGGTGAGCGAGGCAAACTCAGCCCTTAATGCAGTTTTAGAAAAATAATATGTTAGAAAACTTAGCACAAGTAGGGTCCGAAGTAAGTAGAGGAGTCTGGCAAAACATGGTCGGAGAGGGGATCTGCAATGGTCCCGATTGCGACTGGGCCGCACTTATAAGACTTGCTAATGCAGTGATAAATAATTTGACCGTTGTTGCTGTTTTGCTCGCGACAGTAGCCTTTATTTGGGTTGGTATCAAATTGCTAACCTCCCAAGGAAATATAAGTGCAATGGAGAATGCCAAGAAGGTGTTTGGTAATGTGGTCACGGGACTATTCTTCATCCTTGCAGCTTGGGTGATAGTGAGGACTATTACTAGTGTTTTGCTCAGTCAAGAATTTTTAAATAGTAGTATCATTAGATAGTATGAAAAAGATTCTCACACACCTTTTCGTCTTCGTACTCCTATTCTCTCTTGGTGTGACTTTGGTTAGCGCACAGCAGTCCGGAAGGAATAGTCTAGTTGATAGTGATGTTATTAAAAACCCGTTTAATTGTGGTGGGGCTGGTGGAGATTGTAATTTATTTATATTTATCAACACTATTGTCGACAGAGTACTCCTTCCTATCGGTGGCATTCTTGTAGTTTTGGCATTTATTTGGTCTGGATTCATGTATGTAATGGCTCAAGGTAAGCCTGGCGATATAGAGAAGGCAACTAGATCACTTCTTTATTCAGCTATAGGTGCTGCCATACTCTTGGGTGCTAAGGTGCTCACCACAGTCATATCAAACACAGTTAACTCCCTTAGAGCCTAATGCCCACAAACCTTACAGGACTTATTAATATCTTTCTTGATTTAATTAACCCACTTATTTTGGTCTTGGCAGGATTGTCTTTGCTCATGTTCTTTAGGGGGTTGCTCGGCTTCATCGTGAAGTCCGATGACACAAAAGGTATTGAGGAGGGCAAGGAGATGATGAAGTGGGGTTTGATCGGGCTCTTCGTCATGGTGTCTATTTGGGGGATCCTCACCACCTTCACTACTACCTTCGGTTTTGGACAAATGGGATTCCCTCTACTACCGGAGAACGGTAGAGTGTAATAAAATATACTTATGCAAAATTTAAGAACTTTGATTGTAGAGTTTGGTAACTTAGTGGAGCTTGCTATACCGATAGTTGTTGGTCTTGCTCTTCTCGGCTTCTTCTGGGGTTTGGCTAGGTACATCTTCTCCCAGGGCAACGAGAAGTCGACCATGGAGGGCAAGAAGGTTATGCTCTATGGCTTGGTGGCACTATTTGTTATGGTCTCAGTTTGGGGGATTATTGGTTTCTTCCAAAGAGACCTAAACATCGAAGGGGGTGGAATTATCCAAATACAGAGAATCTAGTATCTGTGGAGTACTTGGGTGTGAATAGATCCGAGCTAGGGTATGATTAGTGGGTACCTGACACAGGATATTACAAATAAATTACGAACTAAAGTTATACATGAAAAAGTTACTATACACAGCACTTGCACTTGGTCCAAGTCTTGCCTTCGCTCAAACTCTAGGTGGAGTTAATACCCTCCTAGACTCTATTAGAAGATTGGTTGATGGAGCACTTCCAGTAGTTGTTGGTCTTGCTCTCCTTGGCTTCTTCTGGGGTTTGATGAAGTACATCTTTGCTCAGAGTGACGAGGGTGCAAAGGCTGATGGTAAGAAGATCATGATCATGGGTGTCATCGCTCTCTTCGTGATGGTCGCAGTTTGGGGTTTGGTAGGATTTATCGCCGACAATCTTGGTGTTCAAACAGGAGGTTCAATTGACGGTGGTATCCCTTCAGTACCTGGACTCTAATTCTCTGAGTGATGGATATCTCTCGTTTCTTAAACAGTGTTAATGCTGTCATTATTAACCCGATCATTATCCTTGTCTTTGCCATTGCCTTCTTGGTGTTCTTCTGGGGACTCTTCCAGTTCATTTCTAAGGCTGGGGAGAGTAAGGAAAGAGAGGAGGGGAAGAAGAGGATCCTCTACGGGTTAATAGGGATGTTCGTCATGTTCTCGGCCTACGGGCTCATAAGGATTGTCTTAAATACTTTTGGGATCTCAAGTCCTCAATATTTAAACAGTCAGATGCCAAACTAGATTGAAAAAATAGATAAGTAACAGCCCCCGCAGTGATGCGGGGGCTTTCGTTCGGGCCGACTCGTTTGTGCTCGAGTGGCTTAGTGGACATGAAGATGATGTTGACTGTCTCCACCTCTCTCGAGATGAAGGTGATCTTCACCGTGTTCGCTGGAACGTGCTTCTCGCCACGGACTTCCTTCTGATACTCGACCGTGCCGGTCTTGCCGTCCTCAGTCGTGTACTCGACAGCGAAGGAAATGCTATCGAGAGCCTCCCAGCGCACCTTCGCCCCCTTGGGGACAATGATGCTCTCGGAGCCGTTCTGAGTAGCGACGACGATCATTGTGTCGCTGAAGGTGTTCGCCTTCTCCAGCATGGTCTTGTTGAGCTGAGACAGCGCGTCGGCCAGAGCGTAGTTGCTCTCAGACCTATTCGCGACTCTATCACCGTTGGTGTAGAGAGCCCAGCCGATGTACCCGGCCACACCGATCATGATGAGATGTCCGAACCAGGTCTTCACCCAAGAGTCCTTGGTCTTGCTGCTGGTAGCGGGCGCAGGGCTAGCTGGCGATGTCGAAGCAGACTTCTTGAAGCTGAATTTCGGCTTCCAGCCACTACGCTTCAGAATGATGGCGGCTAGGCCAGTCACTCCGATCAGTACGACCAACAAGATTGACATGATCCTTATCTCCTATGTGTCGAGGTTCAAACGTTCTATATTTATTATACACAAAATAGGCAATTTGTCAAATATGAAAAAGGGCCAACCAAATACTTTGGCTGGCCCTTGTACTACTACTTCGGTGAGATGTTGACGAGGGGTGTGCCTCCTGCGGCGATCACGTGGGTGTTGTCTCGATATGCAAACGCTCGGACAACCTCCACAGTTCTATCGTCCTGTGCCGAAGGTATGACCACTCTTGTGATCTGGTCGGCATCGGCATCGTTCTTCAGGATCTTGGCGCTCTTCTCGGCTTCGCCGATGGCCAAAATCTTTTTTGCTTCAGCTTCGCCATCCTTGATCTTGGCCCGTGCCTGTCCTTCCGCAGCATTGATAGCCTTCTGCATCTCGCTAACTGACGCGGCTGACTCGGACCTTGCCTTATTCACTGTGTGGCCGGGGTCGATCTCCTTGATGTAGGCCTTGGTGACATTAATGCCCCAAGCCTTAGGATCGAGTTTGGAGTCGTCCTTCTCTTCTTCGCCGACGAGTTTCTCGAGCTGCAACTTGATCATTGCGTTGAGGAGAGGGAATCGGTCGCGAGCATGACCAACAGTGGTCACACCGAGGAACTCTTGAAGCGTCTTCGCGATCACATCTTCGATGCGCTTGTCCGCTTCCTCCTCCCGAGTACGACCGTCAGTCGGCTCAATGTTCTCGATGAACCGCCCCACTCGAAGGGTGTTGTTGTAGAGACTCCACTCAACGACCACTGAGACCTCGCTCGTGAGCGGAGAGTGAAGAGGATCCTCACTCATCGCCACCTTGAGATCACCGTCGTTTTCGACGAAGTCATCGATGTCGACGAGAGTGTAAGAGCTCATTTCGCTGAGTTCAGTAGCACCAATATTCAGCTTGTAGAACTTGGCTTCCTTGATTCCCTTCTGCAAGATGCGGAAGGGGATCTTCTTGCCGGAGGAGTCCGGTTGCGGGAACTCGGTCTGGTGTGTCTGGGTTGAGAGTACCTCACCCTTCTCGAAGAGAGGGATGATGAAGTTCAGTCCAGGCTCGGCAATTCGATCGAATCGTCCGAACCACTTGACCGCGACGACTGTGCCGGTCTCCACTGACCATAGTCCTGCTGCCAGGATCCATGTCACGAGGAAGATGGTTGCCAAAAACACCGTGAGCATACTTTCTCCTTGCGCCTTAGTCGCGGGAAACGTAGTAGTTACAATGTGCTTCTATACACACTCTATCACAAAATTGTACAAAAGTCAAGCTTATTTTTGCCTGAAAAAACGAACAAGCCATTGCCCTGTCGGAGAGTTATGGATAACTTTCGGATCCAGTCCTATCAAGCAAACATTTATGTGGGCGGGTGAGCTTGGGGCGGGACCCAAGCGCAAGACTCTGAGCACCGAAGGTGCGAAGAG
>CAYOGJ010000002.1:0-3636 GCA_964403655.1 uncultured Candidatus Saccharibacteria bacterium
CTGTGACCTTCTCTGTGTAAAAGAGTTGCTCTACCAACTGAGCTAATCGCCCGCTTGGACGATACTAACATATGTAGTAGTCTCTTGGTAAGTACCATGAGCATTAATCCAGAAATACTTTACGAAGACAACGATATTTTAGTTATAAACAAACCAGCTGGTCTTGTTGTGCATAGTGACGGTAAAACCGTGGAGCCAAGTGTCGCTGAGTGGCTTGTTGGCAAGTATCCAGAAGCTAAAGAAGTTGGTGAGGACATGGGCGAGGTGGAAAGACCTGGTGTGGTGCATCGTATCGACCGGGATACCTCAGGCGTGCTCGTCTTGGCCAAAACAAAGGAGGGTCACGAGGAGCTTAAGCGCCAGTTTAAGGAGCGAGAGATCGACAAGGTGTACGAGACATTTGTTTACGGCAATCTCAAGGAAGAGCATGGCTCAATCAAGCTACCTATTGGCAAGAGTAACTCAGACTTTAGAAAGTGGTCAGCCGAGAGAGGTGCCAAGGGTGTAAAGCGCGACGCATTAACTTACTACAGAGTATTGGGTCGAGGGGAGGGGGTGACATATATAGAGGCTAAGCCAAAGACGGGGAGGACGCACCAGATCAGAGTCCACTTTAAGGCACTCCATCATCCAGTAGTTGCAGACAAACTCTATGCACATCAAAGAGAGCCTCTCCTTGGCTTCAGGCGTCTTGCCCTCCATGCTAAGAGTCTTACCTTTAAGGATCTCAAGGGGGAGCCACATACGGTATTTGCTCCATATCCTAATGACTTTAAGGTCGCTATAGACACTTTAGGTAAACCTGTGTTAGATTGAGTCCCTCAATGAAAAAGGTATTAAACAGGGTTATCACCCCAGTTAAGGTAGAGGATAGAGCCAATATCGACCTCAGGTCGGGCGACACCGTGCGTGTCTGGCAGAAGATTATGGAGAAGGGGAAGACCCGTCTTCAGGCCTTCGAGGGGTTGGTTCTTGCTCGTAAGCACGGCACTGAGGCTGGAGCTACTTTTACTGTCCGTCGTATTGCCTCAGGTGTGGGCGTAGAGAAGATCTTCCCACTATACTCTCCAATGATCGATAAGATCGAGATCGTTAAGCGTGCTAAGGTTCGTCGTGCCAAGCTCTACCATATCCGCGATAAGGCAGCCAAGGAGGTAAGACGACAAATGAGAAATGAGAGATTCTCTGCACCAGTTGAAGTTGTTGAAGAAACTGTTGAAGCCAAGTAAGATTGGCATATCCCGCTGTGGCGGGACAAGTTGCGCGGGTGGCGAAATTGGTAGACGCACTACCTTGAGGTGGTAGCGCCCATTGGGTGTGGAGGTTCAAATCCTCTCCCGCGCACAAACATGTTTGGCTTGGTCGAGGATTACACCCTCCTCTTGCAGAGGCGGTACACCTTTTGCACCTTCGGTGCTCAAGGTCTTGCGCTTGGGTCCCATCCCAAGCTCACCCGCGCACCAAATTATATAGACATACTTGTTTTAGTATTTTTCTATGTGTTGTTCACAGAGACTTTAGGATTTTTAGAGTTACTATGAGTCGTAGATGTTCTTCATGGAGGATGTGTGGCCACAACATTGGCAGATGTTTCGGGTCTCAGTATTAAGGATGTATCAGCAGAGTTGAGACGGATCTCGGACTGTTATGGTCTTCGTGCACCAACCAAGGATCCTGTTCACAACGAAGAGACTCGATCTTCCTTCGAGAAAAGGATTGGCGACTTCTTGTCAAAAAATATTGTTCTGACAAGAGGCCAGCCAATTACTCGTAGGTCGATCGAAGTTGTGTTGGTAGCAAGGAGATCACCAATTTCAAGAGAGTTTGAGGTTCCTCTCTCGGTCATAAACGAGCTTGTACTAGTTTGGGCTCTCGATCTCTTGAGGATGGGGTACAGAGGATTCACAAAGAGTGGGGTGTTAGACGACCTAAAGAGTGAGGTTATCTGGCTCTTTCATCGACGCGGACATTCGCTCTTTAGCATACACACTCTCTTCTGCCCTTTCCTGAATGATTGGAAGAGGTCGAAATTGTACGAAATGGTCGTTGTTAATGACGGGAACATCGATGTAAAACCCGTGACCTCTTTTGAAGTCGTCGGTAAAAAACCTATCTGTGATGAATGTGTTGCTTTGCACGAGGCTTCTATTTAGAGGCCTCTTTTTGTTTTTTGTGTTATAAAGATGGAGTTAATTTAATGGTGGCTATGGTGTAGCGGTAGCACGCGAGCTTGTGGAGCTCTCTGTCAGGGTTCGACTCCCTGTAGTCACCCCAGTTCTGAATAAGTTTCCTGAAGGGGAGGGGAGAATTATTATTCTGGTATAGTTTCAATATGAATAAAGAACTCAGAGAAAAGCTTCTGAATATTGCCCAGGATAAGCAAACTAAGGAAGATCCGTCACACGATTTTCAGCACATTTTACGTGTTACGAATATGGCGGAAAAGATAGGTATGGAAGAGGGTGCTGATATGGAAATTTTGATACCAGCAGCCCTCTTTCACGATTCTGTTGTTTACCCAAAGAATTCTCCTCAAAGTAAAAATGAAACTGAAGAAAGTGCAGAATATGCTGAGCAAGTGTTGATGGGTTTTAGTGAATATCCCAAAGAGAAAATAGAAAGCGTGAAAACGTGCATCAAGCAGTGCTCTTTTTCCAAAGGTATTATGCCGGATTTGCTTGAAGCTAAGATTCTACAAGATGCCGATCGTCTTGAGGCAACGGGTGCCGTGGCGATTATGAGGACATTCTCCTCTGGGGGGCAAATGAAGCGACCATTCTATCTTCCCGAGGATCCCTTCTTTGAAAGGACCGATTTAATTCCCTTCAGTGCCAGCTTGGAGCTCTTTTATAAAAGGTTGTTGGTTGTAGGGGAAGGAATGCATACAACACTCGGTAAACAAGTTGCTAAAAGGAGAACTCAGTTTTTGAGAGATTTCCTCGCGGAATTGAAGTTGGAACTAGGAGAGACAAGTATTATGTAAGGGATTAAAGTTGGCTATAAAATCCAGCTTTTCTTTAACCCCTTCCAGGTATATTCTGTCAATAAAGATATCCAGAATAATTTTCCTATCGGGACCCACGTTTGACTGAGCGATATATCTCTGATACTTTCAAGGAGGGCAAATCCGCCCTTTTTTGTTCTTTTCACATCTTGTATTGAGGGCACGTCAGAATGCGTCAGCAAGTCTCGAAGGAGTCGGAATCCGGGACCACTCTCAATGCTCGTTTGGGTAAGACCCGGCCGAGCAACGGGACTTCGAAGATGGTGAAGGAGGCACCACAGAATTCGTCGGACGCTGATCCGACCGATAGCTTGGGCCTTGCCTGCATCAGGCGTCTGGACAGGGGGATCGGTACCGACCCCGAGCAGCGCATTGCGGACAGGAAGTTCATCGAGCGTAACTACGGATACTCCGATGGGGAGATCCACACGCTCTTCGCTTCGAGCGACGGACATGTCCTCAACGCGCTCAAGCGCAGGCGGGAAGAGCGCCGTCAGGCTCGTAACAGGAGTCGGTGACACACTGATTCCAAACACATAGTGCCCCAACCAATCGGTTGGGGCCTTTTCTTTATGTTAATCTTATATGTACGACAGTATGAACCTCACAAGGGTAATAAAAAACATCTTCTT
>CAYOGJ010000002.1:3646-10229 GCA_964403655.1 uncultured Candidatus Saccharibacteria bacterium
ATGCAGTCACTTTACGTTATATTCAGTGGATCCAAAAACATCTTCTTCCTCCTCGTGGCTGTATTCTCTGGCCTTACACTTTTCGTTATCACTGCTGCTGTCTCTGCTGGGGGTGGGGAACTGGCTCCCTTCAACTCTGCTATTGAGAGTGGGATATCTCTTATCAGGAACCCACCTCTAAGCAGTATGATGCTCCTGATTACCAATATTGGTTCACCATTTGTACTTTCTGCTCTATCCGTTGTTCTAAGTATCTTTTTGCTCTCAAAGAGGGATACATACGACACCTTGCTTTACGCCTTTTCGATAGCAATCTCCATTATCACCTTTGTTGTCATGAAGAATGCCTTAAGTGTCCCTAGACCTGTCGATACAATGCTTATGGAGCTTTCGGGTTGGAGCTTTCCCTCTGGGCACGCCACCGTAGCGACAGCGTTCTTCTTCGTCACAGGCTACTCCTTCTTTAACTGGCCCAAGAGTTGGACTCTTAAAATTTTCTTGGCCACCCTTTGTGTTATCGGGGCCTTATTAGTCTCATTTTCTAGAGTTTATTTGGGAGCCCACTTTGCTGTGGATGTATTGGCTGGTATGGCTTTGGGGTTACTTACAGTGAGCTTCTCAATACTACTTTTTAATATCTTTTTATCTGAGAGGGAGTGGTGGAGGAGGCGAGTAAGGAGCTTGTGATATACTCAGTTCATGCAGCAATTTTTTGAACAAAAGCTCGGTAGAGCAGTGCTTATATTACTAGTAGTTTTTCTTGGAGTTCAAACATTAAATGTTTTCAAGCATCTAGGTGAGCCAGGTGCCGCTTACAACACAATCGTGGTTACAGGTCAGGGTGAGGCGTTTGCTCAACCTGACGTGGCGAGCTTCTCTTTCTCAGTTTCTGCTGATGCAAAAACTGTAGGAACTGCTCAAGACACAGTGACAGAGAAGACCAATGCAATTCTCGAAGCGCTTAAGGGTATGGGTATAGAGGAGAAGGATATTAGAACTACAGATTACTCTGTGTATCCTAAATACACTTATGAGTCAGCAGTTTGTGTTTATGGAGCTTACTGTCCTCCAACAAAGCAGATACCAGATGGATACACTGTTACTCACACTATCGCTATTAAGGTAAGAGCCACAGCAGATGCTGGTCAAGCGCTCTCTCTTGCCGGGGCAAATGGTGCAAGCAACATTTCTTCCCTCAACTTCACCATAGACAATCCAGATATGGTAATGAACGAGGCCCGAGACGAAGCAGTTGCAGAAGCAAGACTCAAGGCCAAGTCTCTAGCCAAGTCTCTTGGGGTAAGACTTGGTCGAGTGGTCGACTTTAGTGACAATACCTACAATGGAGGTGTTTATCCAACCATGTTTAGAGGTGAGGCTATGGGAGGAGGAGATGCTAAGGCAATTGAGATCCCAACAGGGGAGAACAAGGTGAGCTCAAACGTGACAATTACCTACGAAATAAGGTAGTTGACCCCTTGATCTCTCAGTTTGACCTAGGGTTTAGAGTGTAGTATTATCTAAAAAGCGCCGAGGGGCGTTTTTTAGTAAAAAAGAAATGAAGAGATTCATCCAATACATTAAAGATACAAGAGCCGAGCTAGTGCATGTTAAGTGGCCAACCAGAAGAGAGGCTATGTCATTCACCCTGCTTGTTATCCTTGTTTCAATTCTGACCTCAGTTTTGCTTGGCTTCTTCGACTATCTTCTCTCACTCGTTATTCAAAAATTTGTTATCTAAACAATCATGACAAAGCAAAAAATTTCAGAAGGTAGAAATTGGTATGTAATCCATACCTATGCAGGTTACGAGAATGCCGTGGAGAGAAACTTGAAACAGCGCATTGAGTCACTTGGTATGGAAGATAAGATTTTTAATGTAGTTGTACCTACCGAGAAAAAGATCAAGATCAAGGGTGGTAAGAGAGTAGAGGAGGAGGAGAAGATTTATCCAGGATATATCTTGGTAGATATGATCGTTACCGACGACTCATGGTACGTAGTGAGGAACACTCCTCGCGTCACTGGCTTCGTTGGCTCAGGGGTGTACCCAGTACCAATAGACAAGTCAGAGGTTGACTCTCTCTTTGCCAGAATGAATGCAGATAAGGTTATGCACACCATCAACCTTTCAGCAGAGGACGGAGTGCTCATTGTCGATGGTCCATTTAAGGATCTTGAGGGTAAGGTCTCAGAGATTGAT
Source organism: uncultured Candidatus Saccharibacteria bacterium (assembly GCA_964403655.1). Lineage (GTDB taxonomy): Bacteria > Patescibacteriota > Minisyncoccia > Phycocordibacterales > Zambryskibacteraceae > JAIFWN01. Next base: position 5,850 of record CAYOGJ010000002.1, read on the forward strand.
CAGGAGAGAGGTAAGGTTAAGGTCTTGGTATCTATGTTCGGTCGCGAGACCCCAGTCGAACTCGACTTCTTGCAGGTGAAGAAAATGTAAGGTAGTGTAAGGACTCAATATTTATGGCAAAGAAAGTTACAAAAATTCTAAAGCTCCAGAGTCCAGGCGGTAAGGCTGTTCCAGGACAAGCCCTAGGCCCTGGGCTTGGAGGTGCGGGAATTAACATTGGTGAGTTTGTTAAGCGCTTTAACGACGAAACCAAGGACAGAGTCGGCGAGATTGTACCTACGGTAGTTGAGGTATACGACGACCGTACCTACGGTATGACCTACAAGACCGAGCCAGCATCTAACCTAATCCTTAAGGTCCTAGGCAAGGAGAAGGGCTCAGGCAAGCCAAACACCGCGAAGATTGGCACTATCACCAAGGCTCAGGTAAGAGCTGTTGCGGAGAAGAAGATGTCCGATCTAAATGCTACAGACATAGAGGCTGCAATGAAGATCATCGAGGGCTCCGCCCGAAGCATGGGGGTGGATGTGAAGTAGATCTAGAACACATATTTTAAAACCCCCGCAATTGCGGGGGTTTTGTTTTGGTGGTACTGTCGATTTAGATTCAGAACATTCAATCATCCCCAGGAGGGGTAAATGCAGATAGATCGTGTGGGCATCTCAGCGAAAGTCATTGCCGACAGTAGTTTCAACATGAGTCGGCTCATCAGCTTTGAGCTGACCTTCCCAAGGATTGTGCTCTCTGAGTTCAACACTCACAGAGTTTTCTCTCGTAATTCGGCTAGCTCGAGAGCCATTCCGGTTTGGAAGAGGTTGGCAGAAGTTCTGCATAATCCGTATATCCCGATTCACTTTGGCAAGAATAAATCTGGGATGCAGTCTGCCGAAGACCTCTCAGAAGAGGTGAGGGTGAAGGCAAGAGAGTTGTGGCTCTCAGGTCGCAATATTGCCGCTGTGCAGGCATTCATGCTTGCCGGTGGTTACGATCAGATCATGAAGGATGCCAAGGGTGATCCCAAGGCAGAAGCAGTCTGCGAGGCGATCAATCGGTATCTCGCTACTTACAAGAGATCTCTGCCTGAACTTGTGCCACTCGCTAATCCAGCTCATAAGCAGCATGTTAATCGCGTGCTTGAGCCGTATGGGTGGCATACAGTGATTGCCACAGGGACGCATTGGAGAAACTTCTATGCGCTCCGCGCATCGAGGATGGCTCAGCCTGAGATCCAGGATCTCGCGATCTTGATGGCCAGAGCTCACATGTCTAGTCGGCCCGTTCCTCTGGAAAATGGTGAGTGGCACCTACCGTTGATCTTCGATGAAGATCGCCGTGAGGTCGCTGATCCGATGAAGCTTGCTAGGATTTCCTCGGCTCGCTGTGGCAGGGTGAGTTATCTCACTCATGATGGCAAGAGAGCTCTCGATAAGGACCTCGACATGGCCGATGGTCTTCAGTCGAACGGACACTCATCTCCATTTGAGCATCCTGCACTGGCTGATACGGGGGGAAGCAAGCATCATTACGATAGCAATTTCGGCTTCCCTTGGGTCCAGTATAGGAAGCTCCTAAAATTCGAGGGCGACTTCTCTCAAGTGATCGAGAAGAAGTCCGTTCTTGAAGGTATGAATGGAGATGCTGAGCTGACCGATTTCGTCCTTTCACTACCGAGTTAGTACAGCAGGGCGGGTTAACACCCCGCCTTTTTCTTTGCGTCAATATTGATTAAATGCACTGAGACTCTAATCTTATGTTAGATCATAAACAAGGGAGTACTTTATGCGGCGAGGCAGGCTGGTGGTGCTTGAAGGTGGGGAAGGGTCTGGTAAGACCACTATCCTCAGTCGTTTGAAGGGATTGGTTGATCCCAACAAACTGATCCTGACCCGTGAGCCAGGTGGGTCTGAGATGGCAGAACAAATTCGAAACCTCATCTTCTCTGAGGGTGGGAAGAGTCTGAGTCCCGATGCTCATTTCCATCTCTTCTGGGCAGCTAGAGCTGACCACATCGATAAGACGATTCTCCCTGCATTGGATCGGGGTATAGATGTCATCTCTAACAGATTTGATGCATCTACCTTCGCTCACCAGATCTTTGGAGAGGAGCATCATCGACTCAAGAATTCCTTCAGATTCAATCGGGAGGAAATGTTTGCTGGCAGAATTGTGCCAACATACATCTACCTCGACATCGATCCGGAAGTCGGCCTCCTCCGTAGACGGGGAGCGAAAGACGGGAATCATTTCGACGACAAGGATATTGAGTTCCATCGTCGAGTGCGTAGGGGGTACAAGGAATTCATTCAGTTTGCTCGAGTTATCGAGATCGATGCTTCTGGTTCAGGTGACGAAGTCTGGGATGCCTTTTATGGGAAACTTTTGGAAGAGCTTGCTCGTTGAATCACCCTGATTAAGTTCAGGGTTTTTATTTTTTGATATCTCTATCAGTATAAAGTTTTGGTAGCATGCTCTCTGGCTTCCAATCTTTTTTCATTTTCTTGATGTCGTTTGAACTTTGGTACTTACCCAGCTTGGTGTAGTCACTCTTCAGAATCTCACCAGTTTCGAAGAATATAATTTGAGCAATGCGTCTGCCCACAACGAGGGGTATGGAGTAGTGAGAAGAGTTGTTGGTGATCTCCATGGTCCAGCGGTTGGTGTATCCAACATCACCCCATCCAGCACATTTACAAACCTCAATAAAGTTTCTGCCAAGTGAGGACCTTGCTTTCATCATCGTTGTGATGTGGTTCTTGCCCCCAATAAATTCGTTAGTGTGAGCCAGAATTGTCTCTCCTGGTTCAAGTAGAATTATTTTGTCTGTTGGTTTTATCCCAATATATTCAAATTTAGTGTCTTGAAAAACATTTTTTGCCAATTCTGCTTTAAGTGGTTTGGTGCCCCAGACATGATCTGTATGTCGCTTGTCATAGATATTGTAAATGTTGTAAAGATGTTTTGGACGGTTCTCCCTAAAGTAATGCTCTCCGAGAGTGACGTCATAACTTGAGGTAGCCAAATTCTCTTTAATAAAGGGCTCAATCACAATGTCACCCTTTTTAATTTCCTCTAGAATTCTCTTATCAGATATAGCCATTTCGCCATTATAAGCTATTTCGGGTATCATGAAAGCGTATGAAGGATTCTCTAAGTAGGTTAATAATGGAGGCGCTAAAAGAACTCAAGATTGAGGACAAGGGTTTTGTAGTGGAGCATCCAACTGATCTCAAGATGGGGGACTACTCGAGTAATGTGGGCATCAAGAATCAAAATAATAAAGAGGAAATATTTAAATATCTAACAGAGCATAAGCCAGAAGGGGTTGATAGAGTGGAGATGGTGGGCCCTGGGTTCATCAACTTTTATTTATCGAAAAAGTTTTTTGCGGAGTCTCTGAAGCAGATTATTAAGGAGGGAGATAAGTTTGGTAGGACAAAAAAGTTTAAGGGCGAGTAGGTCATGGTCGAGTACACAGAGCCGAACGCCTTCAAGGCCTTCAATGCCATAGGCGAGGCAGTTTCTAGGGTGATTGAGTGGAATGGTGCTGAGGTGAGGAGAGCAAACTATCAGGGAGATACTGGTATGCACATTGCCATGGCCCTTTGGGGTTACTTTCACGGCGAGTGGTCAACCGCTTATGCTATTGGAGCTAAAGCGTATATAGACAACTTAGAGGCAAGGAAGGAAATAGAGGAGATAAATAAAAAGATTTTCGACAAGAGCGACAAGAGTATTACCAAAGTTTATGAAGAGGGCAGGAAGGCTAGCCTTGAATACTTCGAAAGTATCTACAAGAAGCTTGGTACTAAATTTGATTATTACTTCTTCGAGTCTGAGGCAGGAGAGGTGGGGAAGAAGTTGGTGGAGAAGAATGTTCCCAAGATTTTCGAAGAGTCAGACGGAGCGATTGTATTCCATGGAGAGAAGTTTGATCCAAGTCTCCACACACGGGTGTTTATAAACAGGCAGAAACTCCCAACTTATGAGGCTAAGGACTTGGGCAACGCAGTCAATAAATACAAGAAGTACAAATACACTAATTCAGTGGTGGTAACGGGTAATGAAATCCGAGAGTACTTCAAGGTGATGCTCACAGCCCTCTCACAGATGTATCCAGAGCTCTCACAAAACACCAAGCATTTGCCACACGGCATGCTCCGCTTGCCTACAGGCAAGATGAGTTCGCGCACAGGAGATGTCATAACTGCGGAGGATTTGATCAAGGATGTGAGTGCGAAGGTGAAGGACAGTGAGCCACTTTCTATCGCTGCTATTAAGTACATGATTCTTAGACAGTCGATTGGGAATGACATTATTTTTGATATTGAGAAGTCAGTTTCTACTGAGGGCGACTCAGGAGTTTATCTTGAGTATGCACAT
>CAYOGJ010000002.1:10239-17907 GCA_964403655.1 uncultured Candidatus Saccharibacteria bacterium
AGAGCAAACTCAGTGTTAGAGAAGTCAGAGAAGAAGTGGAGTATTAAGGGCGAGAGAGCAGAGACTCACGAGATAGAGAGACTGCTATACAGATTTGGCGAGGTGGTGGAGAGGGCTGGCAGAGAATTCGCGCCACACTACATCACCACTTACCTTACTGAGCTTGCGTCATCCTTCAACAACTTCTATGCACATGAGCAGGTGAACAACGATTCTCCCGAGGCTCCTTACAGACTGGCAATAGTTGAGGCCTTTAAAGTGGTGATGAAAAACGGTCTGACAATACTTGGAATACCCGTACTCGATCGGGTGTAGACAGAGTAGATTCTCATGTGTAGAGTGTCCAAAGAAACATCTTTAAGGAGACTAAATGCCTGGTGACGTGGTGACCTTTTCTGGGCCGACTGCCGTCGGCAAGAACACGATCTTGGACAAGTTCTGGTCATTGAAGAGTGTTGTGAAGCGAGTTGCTCACACCACGAGGAAGCCGAGAGATGGAGAGATTCACGGTGTGCACTACAACTTCGTCTCTCGTGAGGAGTTCTTTAACAGAGTGAGTCGAGGTGAGTTCCTCGAACATGCTGAAGTTCACGGGAACCTCTATGGCACAACGAGGCTCGGACTCGTCGAAGCAGTTAGCTCTGGCAGGGATGTTTTCTTCGATTTAGATATCCAAGGTGCTCGTCAACTCAAGGCTAAGATGCCAGAAGTTGTTTCAATCTTTGTTTTGCCTCCAAGCTTCGCTGAACTTAAGCGAAGACTTGATGGTCGTAAGACTGAGGATGAGGAGACCAAAATCCTTCGGTTAAGGAATGCAGGAGAAGAGCTCCGGCAAGCCTTCGATTTTGACTACTTTGTGGTCAATGACGAGGTCAATAAGGCGGTATTTGAGGTCCAAGTACTTCTCGGTATCCTTTGCCTTGGTAAGATACCTCCGCCAGAAAGGTTCAGGAACATTGATCATGTCTATAGGCTCCTGATTGAGATGACGGCTCCCTTGTAGGGGAGCCTTTTTGTTTGTATTAATTTAGGCTAGAATGTGCCAATAATGGCTGAAGATAAAAGCCTTTCTCGTTCGCAAAGAGAAGAGAAGGTTCTACAATTTTGGAAGGAAAACAAGATATTCGAGAAGTCACTCGAGAAGCCTTCGCCTAAAGGCGAATTTGTGTTTTACGAGGGTCCTCCTACCGCTAATGGTAAGCCCGGGATACACCACCTAGAGAGTAGAGCGTTTAAGGATGCTATACCTAGGTACAAAACAATGCAGGGCTTTAGGGTTCCAAGGAAGGCGGGTTGGGATACCCACGGCTTACCTGTTGAGATAGAGTCAGAGAAGAAGTTAGGTTTAAAGAGCAAAAAGGAGATAGAGGAATACGGCGTAGCCCTCTTTAATGCAGAGTGTAGAAGGAGCGTGCTTTCATATATTGATCTCTGGTCGAACTTCACTGAGCGTATTGGTTACTGGGTTAACTTAGATGATGCGTACTTCACTTACGATAACTCATATATTGAGTCTGTGTGGAGCATTATTGCTGAGGTGGAGAAGAGAAAACTTTTGTACAAAGATTACAAGGTAGTACCTTGGTGCCCCCGCTGTGGCACTGGACTCTCCTCCCACGAACTTGCTCAGGGATACAGTGATGTGAAGGATCTCTCTATCTACGCTAAATTTAAAATTGTTGGGTTCGACAAAGCATACTTCGTCGCTTGGACCACTACTCCTTGGACCTTACCTGGTAACCTCGCTCTTGCGGTGGGGGCTGACATCGTTTATGTAGAAGCAAAGGTTGGTGATGAAATCTTGGTCTTAGCAAAAGAGAGACTCCCTGTACTTACCGAGCCATACGAAATAATTGCCGAGCATAAAGGTAGTGAGATGGTGGGAATGGAGTACGAGCCTCTGTATCCATTTTTGAAGGATAAGTCTGAGAAAGCATTTAAGGTTTATACTGCTGATTTCGTTACGACAGAAGATGGTACTGGCATTGTGCATACTGCAGTGATGTATGGACAGGAAGACTTCGATTTGGGTACGAAGGTTGGATTACCAAAGATTCATCTTGTGTCTCCCGATGCAACCTTCATCAAAGGTACTGATTGGCTTGAGGGCAGAAGTGTTGTTGACGAGGTAATAGCGGTAGATGTTTTGAAGGATTTGCAGAGCAGAGGGCTTGTGTACAAGAAGGAGAGTTATACTCACTCATATCCATTTTGCTGGAGGTGTAAGACTAGACTCATCTACTACGCTCGTGACTCCTGGTACATTAGGATGTCGGAGCTTCGAAGTGAGCTCTTAAAGGAGAATGAGAAGATAAACTGGGAACCAAATTACATAAAGAATGGCAGATTTGGTGAGTGGCTACGTGAGGTTAAGGATTGGGCAATATCGAGAGAGCGCTATTGGGGCACCCCACTACCTGTCTGGTTAAGTGAGAGTGGTGACAGGATTGTCGCTGACTCAGTAGACACACTTCGAGAGCATGTTAAGAAGTCTGGCAACAAGTACTTCGTCATGCGTCACGGAGGATCGGAGGGTAATGAGAAGGACTTGGTGAGTTACAAAAATGAGAGCGCTGACCACCTAACAGCTGCCGGCAAGAAGCAGGCAGAGGATGCTGGCAAGAAGTTGAAGGGTGAGAAGATCGATATGATCATCTCCTCTCCTTTTGCTCGTACTAAGGAGACTGCACAAATAGTTGCCAAAGAAATTGGATTAAACGAATCAGAAATTATTTTTGACGAGAGGCTCCGAGAAATAAATCCAGGTGACTTTGATGGTAAGAGCTGGGATGAATACCATAGACATGTACATGGTGTTGGCTCGAATTGGTTCAGTCAAAATATTGCTGGAGGTGAGTCTTTAGAGGAGGTTTGTAGGCGTGTCGGAGAGAGTCTCTATGATATAGAAGTGAAGTATAAGGACAAGAATATTCTTGTGGTCACGCACGGCGGTCCAGCTTGGCTCTCTTTTGTGATCTCTGGTTTTTATGATCCTAGAAACAAGAAGTACCACATACCGAACACTCATATTTTTATCAAGGACTTTAAGCGTTTTGATAATGCTGAAGCAAGAGAGCTTCCATTTGTGCCTTTGCCACACAACGATAGTTACCAAGTGGACTTACATAAGCCTTATATAGATGAGGTGGTTCTAGAGAGAGATGGCAATGAGTATAGAAGAACTAAGGAGGTGATGGATGTATGGCTCGACTCAGGTGCTATGCCGGTAGCCTCATATGCAGGTACAGGTGAGGAGCACTACCCGGCAGACTTTATATCTGAGGCAATAGATCAAACACGTGGATGGTTTTACACTCTGCATGCAATAGGAGTGTTGCTTGGTAAGGGTAGAGCTTTCAAGAATGTTATTTGTCTGGGCCACATTTTGGACAAGGAAGGCAAGAAGATGAGTAAGTCTGTGGGCAATGTGGTAGAGCCGTTCGCTGCTTTTGAGAAGTATGGAGTAGATGTACTTCGTTTGTGGATGTACTCAGTGAACCAACCTGGTGAGCCAAAGAATTTTGACGAGAAGAGTGTTGATGAGATAAACAAAAGAATCTTCAACCTACTCGATAATGTGTACGCTTTCTACGAGTTATATAGAGATGTCGAGATAGAGAAAGTAAGTAACAAAAAAGAATCTAAAAATATTTTGGACAAGTGGATACTTGAGAGACTAAATGTTTTGGTAGCAGGCATGACAAAAAATGTCGATGAATATAAGCTACTGGAGCCCGTTAGAGAGCTTCGCGACTTCATCGACGATCTCTCCACTTGGTATCTTCGTCGTTCTCGCGACAGATTAAAGGGTGGTGATACAGAGGCTAAGCAAACCTTGTATTATGTTTTGAAAACACTTTCGAAACTGCTTGCGCCATTTGCTCCATTTGCAGCAGAGGAACTCTACCAGAAATTAAGAACTGAAGGGGATCTTGAGAGCGTCCATCTAGAAGGTTGGCCAGAGGTTAAGAAAAAGTTTTCTTTGTTTGGATCGAATTCCCAAGAGAAAATTCTCGATGAGATGGAAAGTGTTAGAAAAATTGTAACTCTTGGACTGGAAGCTCGCTCAAGAGCCAATATAAAGATCCGTCAGCCACTTCAACAATTAAAGATAAAGAACATCAAATTAGCTAAAGAGTACTTTGAGTTAATTAAAGATGAGATGAATGTGAAGAATGTTTTGGCTGATCAAAACATTGATGGAGAAGTCATGCTCGACACTAAGATTACTCCAGAGCTTGAAGAAGAAGGGGCGGTTCGAGAGATTATCAGAGGTATCCAAGAAATGAGAAAAGAGAAAGGTCTAAGGCCGAGTGACATTATGGATTACCATGCAGCGGAGGACGCAGAGTTGCTGCAAAAGTATCAAACTCTAGTGGAGAAGACAACTGGCACCAAGATCTCTTTCTAATGCCGCATCATATCTATACCACTAAAGGTATTGTGCTCTCACTTAGTCCATCGAAAGAGGTTGATAAGCTCGCTCTCATCTTGACTAGAGACTTAGGTACAATCTACGGCAGTGTGAGGGGTATTAGGCAAACCAACTCTAAAATGAGGAGTGTTATCGGTGAATTCTCTTTGATTAAAGTTTCCTTAGTTAAGGGCAAGCGCAGTTGGAGAGTCACCACGGCAAGTCTGATTGAGTCGCCAACAATAAAACTTAAAGATCAAAGAGAGATGTTAAAGTCGGTTTATAGGGTTGGTAACTTCCTGTCTCGCTTGGTAAGAGGAGAGGAGAAGCATGTTGAAATATTTGATGTTTTTGAAGAGGCTATGCTTTCAATTTCAAATGGCGATATAAGTCAGAGAGACATAGAGGCCTGGGAGCTCACGGTTGTTTCAAAACTACTCTCTTTGCTTGGTTATATGAATAACGATATTGTTCCAAAGGATTTAGTAGATGCAAATAGCAGAAAGAAGGAATTGGTGACTCAAATAAACACTGGTATCCACGAAAGTGGGCTTAGGTAGGGTATAATTACAAGAACATGTCTGTACCTCCAAATAGGGACAAGAGTCGTTTAGAACGCATGGGCGAGAAGTTGTACTCCCGAACCAAGTATCATGACCCCATGGACAACAGGGAGTCTATTAACCCTGTTGAAGCCGAGAGTGCTCCAAAAGAATGGAACTCACCAAAAATAGATGACATTCTTGCTCGTGATCAGGACAGTCAAGATCACCATCCTTTTATAAAGAAGATGTTTTACATCTCCCTAATATTTTCAGTATGTGCTGCATTGGCAGCTAGTTTAATTTACTTCAATGGAGACAACTTTGTTTCAACTAAGAATCTGGATATAGAAATAGATGGTCCTATTAATATTGCAGCTGGCGAGGTGGCTGATCTAGAGATAGGGATAATAAACAAGAATAATGCTTCGTTAGACAGATTGAGTTTGAGTATTGTCTACCCCGAGGGCACCAGGAGCGCGACTGACGCTAACGAAGGTCAGACAAACGTAGAGGAAGAGTTGGAAGAACTTGGACCAGGTAAAAGGGTAACAAAGAATGAGAAGGCGATATTTCTAGGTGTTGAGGGCGAGGTCAAGGTAATAAAAGTTTCAGTCGAATATAGAGTGATGGGTTCAAATGCAACCTTCACCAAGGAGAAGAATTTTGAGATAACAATCGGTTCCTCGCCAGTAACGGTGTCGGTCTCTAAGCCGGCAAGGGTAGACTCCGGGGACGAGTTTGTAACCACTGTGACCATTACCTCAAATTCAAGCGAGAGGTTGGATAACGTAATTCTTCGAGCCGAGTTTCCTTACGGATATAAGTTTGTGAGTTCGAATCCAGCTACATCGAACAAGGAGAAGACTCTTTGGTCTATAGGCACTCTTGCTCCTAAGGATAAAAAGACTATTACTGTAAGAGGTATTTTGATTGGTGAGGATGGTGAGGAGAGAACCTTTAGATACTTTGTCGGAGTAGGTGAGGGTCAGGTAAATAAGATCGACACTAACCTTTACTCAGATTCAATAAGTGTAGCCATCGAAAGACCAACGATCGACCTAGAAATGAAGCTTAATGGAGAAATTAGCGAAGAGTATGTCGCTCCAGCAGGTAAAAATATTTTGGCAACAATTAGCTTCAAAAATAATTTACTCAGCAGACTGAACAACCCAGTAGTAGAAGTACGCCTTTCTGGTGGAGCTTTAAACAGAAATAATGTCACGGTAAAAAATGGTGGTCTGCATAACTCTTCTAATAATTCTATTCTTTGGAATAGATCAAACTCTGGCGACATAGAAGATCTTGAGCCTGGTGACTCTGGTAATCTCACCTTCGAATTCGCATCACTCGAGACACTACCTCTTGGTAGCAATAATCAGCGGATTGACCTAAGCGTAACTCTTACTGGTAGACCAGATGGAGCAGCGATGGACAGTAAGGTTTCGCTTACTCGCTCGGTAAAGATTGCCTCTGAGATTGTGCTCAGTGCCAAGTCGCTGTATGCAAGGGGTCCCATAGAAAACAGGGGTCCTATACCTCCTAAAGCTGAAACTGAGACTACTTACACAGTCACTCTTAATCTTTCGAATACTAGAAACGATATTGAGAACGTTAAGGTTGCAGGCCAACTTGGACCTAATGTCGAGTGGGCAGAGGAGATAGCTCCAGCAAATGACTCTGGTCTTACTTATGATGCAACTACAAGGACTGTTAGTTGGGAGATAGGCAGGCTCCTATCTGGCGCTGGTTTTTCAAGCGCTGGTAAGGAGGTCTCATTCAAAACCTCTCTAATACCCTCTCTTGGTCAGGTGGGGGGAGTACCAGTCTTGCTAAGTAATATCACTCTAACCGGTTTCGACAGCTTCACTGAAAGTGATGTTAGAATCTCGCACCCTGCCGTAACTACAAGGATATCGAGTGACCCAACCTATGTGCAGGGAGACGAAATTGTTGTAAAGTAGGCGAGTAATTATATGGATAAACTAATATCACTAGCCAAGCGAAGAGGCTTCATATATCAAGGCTCTGAGATTTATGGCGGCCTTGCGGGTACTTGGGACTATGGTCCTCTTGGTGTGCTCCTAAAGGAGAATGTAAAAAAGATCTGGCTTCAGATGTTTAGAGATGAGCGAGATGATGTGTACGGCTTGGATGCTTCTATAATAATGAACCCAAAAGTTTGGGAGGCTAGTGGTCACGTGGCTGGTTTTGCCGACCCGATGGAAAATGGTGAGCAGTTTAATGTGATGTTTAAAACCTCTGTTGGTGCAGGAGAGGAGGCGACCACCTCGTATCTTAGACCAGAGACTGCACAAGGGATATTTGTAAACTTCAAAAATGTTGTTGACTCCTTCCACCCTCGACTTCCTTTTGGTATTGCTCAAGTAGGTAAGGCGTTTAGAAACGAGATCTCGCCAAGAGACTTCATCTTCCGTCAGAGAGAGTTCGAGCAGATGGAGGTAGAATACTTTGTGAAGGAGAGTGAGTGGGAGAAGAGTTTTGAGATGTGGCGCAAGTCGATGCATCAGTTTGCTGAGAGGGTGGGTATCTCCCATGTACACGAGCTTGATGTGCCCGATAATGACAGAGCCCACTACTCGAAGAGAACTATTGATTTCGAATTTGATTACCCATTTGGTCGCAAGGAACTTTGGGGTCTGGCATACAGAACAGACTACGATCTTCGCCAACACTCTACCTCGTCTGGCC
>CAYOGJ010000003.1:0-16454 GCA_964403655.1 uncultured Candidatus Saccharibacteria bacterium
GCTTTCTAAAAAATTGGAAAGCGGATGAGTTGGAGAAGTTATCGATGTCACTAGTGGTTGGATACCACGATGCAAGAAGAGGTTTGGTCGAGATAGAAACTCTGCTTGAGAAAATACTGCTTACATTATGATAAACAAAATTTTGCTTTGCTTTGTTTTTTCATTGATTTGCTTCAATCATGTGGGTGCACAAGAAATTTTTAATGAATATCAAGGTACATGGAGAGCGGAAGTTTTAGATATTTTGAAAACAGATTTAAGAAATATTCCAGGCACAGAAAAAAGTGAGAGAATACAAACCTTGAGTGCAAGAGTTATAGATGGCCCAAAGAAAGGCGAAGTAGTAACGATAAAAAATGATTTCTTAAACCTTAAAGAGGGTAGTAAGTTCTATTTCAGTTACAACGTCGATGTTGGTGGGGTTCAAAGCTATAGCGTCCTAAGTGTAGACAGGAGGGCTCCACTCATCTTTCTTATAGTAATGTTTAGTTTAGCAGTGGTGGTGTTTGGCGGTTTTCAGGGATTGAGATCTCTTTTGGCTCTGGCTGGGAGTTTTCTCGCAGTCTTCTACATCCTCATACCCGGACTCCTTAGTGGTTGGCATCCACTTCTGGCGAGTTTCTCTGTGGCGGCAGGTATTTTGTTTGCGGCAATATTCTTCACGCATGGGCTGAATAGGGAATCACTTGTTGCATATACGGGAACAATGATCTCAGTTATTCTCACCAGTGTTTTTGCCCTCATTGCAGTGAAGATGACTAGTATTACTGGATTTGCTAGTGATGAGGCTGTTTATCTTGATTTTGATACTAAGGGTTCCCTGGACTTCGCATCCATACTTCTTGGAGCGATTATTATCGGAGTGCTTGGAGTGCTTGATGATATTGCCATTACTCAAGCCGCCGTTGTGACTGAGTTATACGGAAGTAATCCAAATCTTAGTAAGTTTGAAGTATATAGACGAGCGATTAGGATTGGACGTGAACACGTTGGTGCCTTGGTCAACACTCTTGTTTTGGCTTACACCGGTACTTCGCTACCTCTTTTGCTTTACTTCAGTTTTTCTACATCAACACTTGGATCAATTATAAACACTGAGATTATTGCCACTGAGATAGTAAGGGCTGTGGTTGGCTCACTCGGACTTATATTAACTGTGCCAATAGTAACTTCTCTTGCGGTCTTTTATCTTAAGGATTACAAAGGGGGCAACAGTCATCATCATGGGGCCCATCATTAAAATCTAAAAGGTTCTTGCTGAAGACCTATCACGATCATGCATTTTGATTGGTTGAAACGGGGCTCTTAATTTAGAAATTACTTCTAAACCTTAAGTTTGATAAACTAATACCATGAAAATAGAAAGCGTGTTCGCTCGAGAGATACTAGATTCGAGAGGTGACCCAACCATAGAGGTAGACCTATATTTGGAAGACGGCTCTTTTGGTCGAGCTTCCGTACCAAGTGGAGCATCTACTGGAAGTCATGAGGCGATAGAGTTGAGAGATGGTGATGAACGATATGGAGGAAAAGGGGTTTCTAAGGCGGTAGTTAATGTAAACACAATTATAAGGAATGCTTTAGTTGGAAAGATCTTTGATCAACGCGGACTAGATGATGCTCTTAAAACTCTTGATGGAACTTCAAATAAGAGCAATCTAGGTGCGAATGCAATTCTCGGAGTATCTATTTCTTTTGCACGAGCTTCGGCTCTGGGTAAGGGATTGCCGCTTTATAAATACTTTGAAGAAATAGGTAATACCGGTAATCCTATTTGTCTCCCGGTGCCTATGATGAATATTATTAACGGAGGTATGCATGCAGAGAGGTCAACTGATTTTCAAGAATTTATGATTGTGCCAGTCGGTGCAGGTTCCTTTAAAGAAGCCTTGCGTATGGGTGCAGAAATATTTCATACACTTAAAAACATTCTTCATAAAAAAGGTATGGCAACCACGGTTGGGGACGAGGGTGGTTTCGCTCCAACACTTAACTCCAATGAAGAGGCGATAACTCTTATTTTAGAGGCGATTGCTGAGGCGGGGTACAAGGCTGGCAAAGATATAATGGTTGCTATAGATGTTGCTTCAACAGAGTTATATAAGGACAGAAAGTATCATCTTAAGAGTGAGAATAGGTCCCTTACAACACCCGAAATGGTTTCATATTACGAGGAACTTTGTGCGAAATATCCAATAATTTCTATCGAGGACGGGCTAGCAGAAGATGATTGGCAAGGTTACAAATTGTTAACAGAGAAATTGGGTAAAAAAATACAGATTGTTGGAGATGATCTGTTTGTCACAAATGTTGATCGTTTAACCAAAGGCATCGAGGAGAAGGTGGCTAACTCAGTGCTCATAAAGCTCAATCAAGTGGGCACAGTTTCCGAAACCATAGATACTATTAATCTAGCTGCTAAAGCGGGCTACACGTACAGCGTTTCTCATCGATCTGGAGAGACAGAGGAAACTACCATTGCAGATCAAGTAGTTGGTACTGGTATTGGGCAAATAAAGACAGGATCCATCTCTCGCTCTGAGCGAACTGCAAAGTACAAACAACTTCTTCGTATTGAGGAGGAGTTAGGTACAAATGCTATCTACCACACCTTAAATAGATAGAGATTTGAGTTGATTAAAAACCAGATCTTTAGGTAAATGCTGTTCAGACTCTAGGATTATTTTTTCCATAATGGCGACGGCTTGGGCTGGGTATTTGCCGATAGCGGTTTCCTCCGAGAGCATGACCGCGTCAGCTCCTTCTAGGATAGCGTTTGTTACATCTGTCACTTCTGCTCTGGTCGGTGTATTGTTCTCAACCATAGAAAGCATCATTTGTGTGGCCACGATTACGGGCCTACCTAATTTTTTAGCTTCGTCTATTATTCTTTTTTGTACGAAGGGTATTTCCTCTATAGCCACTTCGTTGCCCAAGTCGCCTCTGGCTATCATTACCGCATCAGCACTCTCAACGATTTGAGTAAGAGATTCTAGGGCAATAGCACGCTCTATTTTGGCTATGATTTTTTGTGTACCACCGAGGTCCGTCACAACCTTTCGACAGGATTCAACATCCTTTGGGTTTCCGACAAATGACACAGCTAGGTAATCAACCTTATGTAAAATAGCAAACTCAATGAATTCTTTGTCGTGGTCGGTGACAGAAGAGGGGACATCGTGATTATAAGTATGTCCACTCACTCCTTGAACTCTTGGTCCGGGTAGATCAATAATGATAATTATTTTTCTTCCACTCTCATTCTCCAGTTTACGAATTAAATTTATTTGCTCTACTCGCTCCTCGATGCTACCCCAAGAGAAATTTATTCTAATCACATCCAACTGATTCTCGATCATTGCTCTTAGAGTTTCTGTATTTGAGGATGATGTGCCTATTGTGGCAACTATTTGAGCTTTTGATGGGGTCATGAGGGTACGTGTGATTTTGTTTGGCGAACTTCTTTGCCGGTCATGTGTCCGAGAGAGTCAATATCGTAAATGATGATCGATCCGAAAGGCATTTCTACATGGTCGATGTCTTCGTCAGAAACCTGTTCTATGTATTTGATTATTGTTCTTAGGGAGTTACCGTGAGCTACAACTAAAGTGTTTTTGCCATCCATTACTTTAGGCAGGATTTTCTCTAGAAAATAGGGAACAGTTCTTTCATATACCATCTTGAGTGTTTCACCGTTAGGGATAGGGTAATCCCAGCTGCGATGAAGTTTGGCATACTCTTCTTCACCAAGTAACTCATGCATTTCGTGCTTTTGCTTGCCGGTATAGTCCCCGTAGTCTCTCTCGTTTAGAGCCGCAGAATGTTCTGTGGGTACCTCATATCTTTCACATACATTGAGCATACAAGAGAGTGTTTCTATAGACCTTACCAACATAGAGGCAAAGGCACAGTCAATCCGGATGTCTTTGATCAAAAGACCCATGTCCTCAGATTTCTTGAAGCCATATTGGTCTAGATGACGGTCTCTTTGGCCGGTCCATTTGCCGAGCTTGTTCCATTCTGACTCGTGGTGCCTTGCTAGTATAAGTTTCCCTGACATGTTTAAGAGTTTACGATATTTTGAGGTTTTTTGCCTTCCAGAAAATCAATAATATTTTGTACTGCTATGTTCGCCATTTCCTCTCTAGCCTCCACACTTGCTGATGCTATGTGTGGAGTTAGGATTACATTTTGTAACTCTACAAGACCGGGGACAGTTTTGGGCTCAAATTCAAAAACATCAAGACCAGCTCCACCAATGCGCTTTTCTCTAAGAATCTTTTCCAAAGCGGTTTCATCTACCACTGGACCGCGAGAAGTGTTTATGAGGAAGGCTGTTGGCTTCATTAAATTAAGACGTGTCTCATTGATCAGATGCTTGGTAGAGTCCATGAGAGGAACATGTAGGCTAACTACGTCCGCCTCCTTCAATATATCCTCGACAGTGTTTTGGTAAGCAGCTCCATACTCCTTCTCAAGTTTTTCGTTCTTTATCACGTCATGGTAGATGATCTTCATGCCAAGTCCTTTCGCATAATAGGCCACTCGGTCACCTATGCGACCAGCACCTATGAGACCTAAGGTTTTGCCTAAAATATCTGTACCAATGAAATTCATTGGTTGCCAACCTTTGTATTTGCCTTGGCGAACAAACTCGTCTGCCTCGACAATCCGTGCAGCAAGAGCAAGCATGAGGGCGATGGTGTGTTCTGCCACAGCTTCAGAAGACATTTGAGCAGGGGCGTTGGTCACTGTAATACCTCGATTCTTTGCTTCCAACACATCAATGTTGTTGAAGCCGGTGGCATAGTTCGCATAAAGTTTGACGCTCGGAGCGCTGTCGAATACTTTGGCATTTATCTCGTCAGTTAGAAGAGTTAGGACTACATCGTAGGGCTTCTTCTGCAAGTAGGCGATGATTTCTTCCTGAGTGAGAATGGATTCTTTGGGGCTCACATCTACTTCATATCCTTTAGCTACAAGTTGTTTTATACCTGATTCAGGTATTCTCCCGGTGATAAAAACTAATTTTGACATGAATGTATATTAACACTTTATATACAACATGAAGCTGAGTGTTCTTATGGGGTGCTCCCACATGGTCGCCTTGCTATTTAAACACTCATTAAAAAACTATATCTGGTATTTCTTCTTTACCTGATAGCTGCCATATCCAACACCAATGATGAGGAAGCCGATAATAATAAGCGATATTGGCCATCCAAGTGAGTCAACAAAAAACCTAGATGTTAGTTTAATCATGTGAGCCATCAGAAACAATGAGGAAAACAAAAGCATCGCTCTACTCTTAAGGTAGATGCTTCCATAGAACCCAGCAAATAAGATGAGGATATAGAAGATGTCAAAGAAGCCACCAATCGTTATACCAAATCCAAGCAAGGATAGTGCACCAAAACCATTCAACAACCCCTGTATTGATTTCTCTTCCTTACTAACAGCTAAGTCTGCATTCTCTGGAACAAATCTTTAGCTATGTGCAATGAATATGTAGCAAGCACCCAACACCATTCCGGCCCACTGCATGACGTCGAAGCTCCACGATCCTGAACCAAGCACCTTGAAGATCGCTGCATAGTAAGCAGAGGTGCCAAAAATAATTATAAGAATAGATAGAATGCTTCTTTTGTTTACAAATCTTGCGGTGCCGTAAAGAACCATAAGAAGTATTGAGACGACCAGCTGAATGTTCCACGAATAATCTATTTTGGCTTCGTTTAATATCACCATAACTCCAATGGGAGCGAGAGATGCTGAGATAGCGTACATAACTTGCGAGATAATTCTCTGGTCTGGCCTGGTTAACATGAGACCAAAAATGTAAGTAAGTAAGGATAGGCCTAGTGTCACGAGAACTCTGCCAATAAAGCCAATTGTGAGCCAGTATTGCGATACTAAGATAACAGCTCCTGCGATGACTATAATTGCACCAATGATTAGGAAGGCGCTGCCGATGTTCTTGTGGTCGGTGTTGTCTTGGGGCAGTACCTCTTGTTGTTTGGGAACAAATGTTGGTGATACGCCGCTATCGCCCTGGGCTATGACAAGAAGGTCTTGTTTGGTTATCTTGCCAATTGATATTTGAGAGTTGATGAATGAAACTAGTTGTTGTTTGTCCATAATTATTTGATCCAGCCAATAACTTCTATATTCGAATAATAGTAAGAACTCTGGCCTATGCCTAGACCCGAGAGTTTTTTCCTTGCACCGTCCTTCTCAATATAGAAACCAGAATCACTCTGACCTCCTCCAAAGATATCGATAAGCCCATAGCTCCCTCTTGAGTAGCCAACATTATAACCGTCTGGTGATGATGGACCTGGTTCAAGACCTAGTTTTGACGCTTCACTCTGGCTAATCATCTTGGAAGTGTTTTTCTCTATATCGTAGATATATAGTTCTGGGTAATCACCCTTATAACTAGAATAGGTGCTTATTGGGTTTGCGTAAATTACAATACTTCCGTTCTCGACTCTGTAAGAATTTCTGTATTGGTTGTAAGCATTATTTACTGTGTAGATAAAGTTGTGCTCCGGATTTATTGAGAGCTTTGGCAAATAAACAATAGCCATCATTATTATGATAAATACCACTGGTACTGCTATGCCAATAATTAACGGAAAATTCTTTGTTTTCATGGGTAAATTATAACCCAATCAAACGGCACGTTTTGTGCTCGCCCGTGGAATCGAACCATTTTAGGTTTAAATAAAAAAGACCAACCGAAGTTGGTCTAGGTAACGAGGAGGGGATCTGATCGTTGTAGTCAACAATCAACCCCTTCTCTGGGAGATCAATGGGCTTTCTCTGGAGACTATAATAAATATCCAATAATCGACAAAGGCTCTAATTTACAGTATATTTTGGGAGTTTTCGCTCCCATAGCTCAGTGGTAGAGCAGTTGCCTTTTAAGCAATTGATCATGGTTCGATTCCATGTGGGAGCACAAATTAATTTCTTGTGGTAGTGTGGTTTCTGGACATTTTGACTTGAGGTGGTCATGAAGAAAAGAGCGAGTGAGGCATTACAGCTTTCTGCAAATGTTGTTATGTGCCCCCACTGTAAGGGGGAAGTGGGTAGCGAGAATGGATTCTTCGAAGAGGATGCAGAGAAGGGCGAGTCTTGGTTTAAGGTTACTCATGCGCCGTGCGGTAAAACCTTCTCCGTTCATCACAGGAAGTTTTATCGTCGAGGCGGATCACTTCCTCGAGCCCGTAATCCGTTTGATCCAATTAAGATATTTTAGGACACTAAAAGTAGTGTTCTTTTTTATAGAGGCAGGTCTTTGGCGTAAGAGCCTGCACCAGAGAGTAGGAGGGAGATTGAGATAGCGAGGACCAAGAGGTAGAAGACAATGTCTCGCCTGAGTACCGAAGCATCTTTGTATTCTACATAGAAGCTAACACCTCCAATTATGATAAACAGTATTGCCGCTATCTGGGTGTAGTATCCGAGGAAGAGCATGATTGCACCAACGATTTCGACCAGCCCCAAAAGCTTCTGGTTGCCCACTTTCTTAAGGTTGATCACCCCAAGATCTAGATATACAAGGCCAAGAACTATGCGAAGTACAAATGGCGCTAGGCCAGAATAGAGTAGTAGGTCTGGAAATGGATTTAGCATAGTGTAATCTTAGCACTATGAACAAAACCTGTGTACTGGTTTTAGACAACATAAGGAGTGTTGAGAATGTAGGCTCCATTTTCCGCACAGCGGAGGGCTTGGGCGTGAGAAAGGTTTATCTTATTGGTACTACACCCACACCGCTTGACCGCTTTGGTAGGAAGCGCTCTGACATGGCCAAAGTAGCTCTTGGAGCAGAAGAGATGCTTGATTGGGAGTACAGCACAGATATTGTCGGAGTTCTCGAAGAACTCAAGTCTCAAGACTTCAAAATCATTTCTCTCGAACAGGACCCCAAGGCTAAAAAGTTAATTAGCGAAGTTGTTGATAAGCTCTGCTTAGTGGTCGGTAATGAGGTTGATGGTGTGTCTAAGGAAGCCCTTAATCTAAGTGATGAGATAGTGGAGATAGAGATGAGGGGGGAGAAGGAGTCCTTGAATGTCTCAGTTTCTACCGGTATCGCTTTGTATCAGTTATTGAGTTAGGGTCTTTTGCTGTGCTTGGAGGAGAGCAATAAGCTGTTGGAGAAGTTGTGCAATAAGATTTTGAAGCCTGATCATTTCTTGTTGGCGCTCTGAGTCAGTCATTGTTGTGCCGGTGTATTTGGTTGTCTTGTCGTAAGTAGTGGTGGTTTTGGTTTTGTCGTAGGTGGTGACGGTCTTATCTTTCACAGGATAAGTAGTTTGGGTGCTACCTGTAGCAAATGTGGCAACAGGAGCGAGAAATAATAATGCGATGATTGTTGTTTTCATATATTTGTATTTACCACCCCATTATAACTTATTTGAAAAGTATCTGATGTTTGGGGCAGAAGTGGGCAGAACGGGTGCCGACCACGAGTCTCTGCATCACCCCTCTACATCCTCGCTTGAGGCACTTCTCTCCAGTTCGTCTGTAGGCCTGGTGATGTTCTTGGAACTTACCACTCTCGCCATTGATGTTTTTGTAATCGCTCATCGAGTCGCCACCGAAATCAATTCCTTTTTTCAATACTTCCTTCATTGCATTAAAGGCGAGAGATAAGTTTTTCTTTGGTATTGACTTGGGTTTTGAATTTGGATGTATGGCTGCGCGCCAGAGAATTTCGTCTGAATAAATATTGCCAATACCAGCAACAAGAGTTTGGTCCATCAAAACTGTTTTTATAGGAGTGTTTGGTCTCATCATTATTCTTGATTCAAAATTCTTTATTCGGAATTTGTTATCCAATGGTTCTGGCCCCAAGTGTGACAGGTGTGGGGAGTGGGGGAGTTTGGTCGTCTCGATCAAAGTCACCTTAGCGAACCTCCTCATGTCTGAGAATCCCAAATGTTTACCATTACCAAGTTCGAAATCGAGTCGGATAAATTTGGCATCTTGCGGAGGGTTGTAGAAGTAGAAGCCAGTCATCTTCATGTGAGTGAGGATGGTGTAGCCACTACTCAAATGCATCAAAATGTTTTTCGCTCGTCTCTCTGCTTTCAGAATATTTTGTCCCACCACCATGTCTTTAAAGTACTTAAAGTATTTTGGGTCTTTGATGTTGTCCTTGTTCTTGTGGTACGCACTCTTGTAGTCAGTGGAGACACCAACAATTTTCTGTCCTCGGACAGTTCGGTTCAGACCTCTTACGGTTGTTTCTACTTCAGGTAGTTCTGGCATAGGCAGTAGCTTATATTATTTGCAAAAATTTAATAGATAGGTAGTTTGGTTACAGATCCAACCACGCTCTTTAAGGAGAATCCCATGTCAGGAAGCGAGCCGAAGACTACGGATGGCGGCAAGTTGCCACCTCCGCCGACACCACCCCGTCCGACCAAGTTCCCTGATCCACCCGATCCACGCAGGCAGGGCCCACCGCCCGGTGGTGACCCTTTCAAACGCTCCTGGTGAGGAGAAAATACAAATGTCTCAGCCCAATGGCAACCAGCAAGTTGAAGTGGATAAAGCTGTTGATGAAGCCCTCGCCAGAGGAGATGTTTCTGGGGCGAGGAGAGTTATCGAAGCATCCCCTCAATACACGCACCCTTCTACAGCTGATAAGGTTGGGAAGGCGTGCATCGAAGTGGGAAACTTCTCGGCAGCAGAATCTGTGGCCAAGGCGCATCCTGGGGCCCATGACACTTCTTTCAAGCTTGTCGAAAGGGTTATGGATCACGAGGGGGCGTCAGCTGCTATCAAGAAGGCTGCAGAGCTTGACTGCAAGGCGGGCATTGCTGATATCGAGAGAAGGGCAGTCGATAGCGGCAATTTGGCTGAGCCGGTTTTGCCCGAATTCTTGAGATCGACTACACAGGCCCATGCTTCTGATTTGCATTGGAATATGTTTGGTAAGGGATTGTAGTTTTGATCAAACGTACCTTGGGGTACGTTTTTTTCATAGAAAAACCCCACACGATTTTTTGTGTGGGGTGGCTTGATCACGGGTTTTGCATGCCGTTCATGCCGGGGATCTGGGTAGTCGCGAGGTCGCGGACGACACGAGTACCATCCGCCTTGAGCACTTCCGAGTTCAGGTGCGGGTCGACGGTGCCCTTCGCGTGACCAGAGAGATCCAGTCGATCCGTGAGGGTGAATCCCTTAGCACCGAACGATTCGAGTGGAACCTCGCTGAGGGGCGCATTGGCCCCGAGGGGGTTCTGGCTCATTTTTCTCACCTCCTTTGTGTGCAACTGAATGCACGGTTTAGTCTATAGGTACAATGTCAAAAATGTGGCTAACAGTCAATAAAGATTTAAACTTGACTTTTATGCATTTGATGTGGTATTATGGTATTAGAAATATGCACATCACACAACCTTTGGAGGGCAGATGCTTACTTATTGTAGGGTCTCGGTGAAGTTTCGTGATAAGGAGATCAAGCCACTCATGTTCGGACCACTCGATGGCGACCAGGGTGACAAGGAACTTCTCAGGCTTGGCCCTATCACTGAGCGGGCCGCTCGCATTGTCGAGCGTGTCAACAGGAGCACTGCTTTGAGTGTGGGTAAGAACTCTCTCGATCGATTCGTGCTACACGTCGACCTTCGGGAGGAGGCTGACC
Source organism: uncultured Candidatus Saccharibacteria bacterium (assembly GCA_964403655.1). Taxonomy (GTDB): domain Bacteria; phylum Patescibacteriota; class Minisyncoccia; order Phycocordibacterales; family Zambryskibacteraceae; genus JAIFWN01. Next base: position 10,664 of record CAYOGJ010000003.1, read on the forward strand.
CCAAGCTTCCTGCGATCACAGTGCACCAACTCATGGTCGAGCAGTATCTCGTCCAGCTCGAGGAGGCTCTCTTCAGCTATGACCCGCCGATCTTTTCGATCGACTTCAATCTGAGGCCGAATCGTCTGGCCAGTTTTTTCGAAAAGATCGGCAAGATCTTCGGAAGGATGGGGGAGACTCACTCGGTGTTGTAGGGATTGTGTAAAAACCGCGTAGATACTTACGCGGTTTTATCTTGCAAAATTTTATCTAACTCTTCTTTTGCCACTTCATAGTCGCTCCAGGGCAGACGCTCGTTGTTCGCAAGCATTATATATGGGTCCGTACCTTTACCAGTAATGAGTACTGCATCACCACTCTCTGCTCTTTTTATTGCAGAGTTGATAGCAATTCTGCGATCCATGATTATTTGAGGAGTATTTTTCTTAAACCCAGGCAGCATGTCGTTTATGATTTGCTCTGGACTCTCATCATAAGGATCCTCGTTTGTCAGGATTACTTCGTCACAGAATTCGTCCGCCACCTTAGCCATCTCCGGCCTCTTCCACTTGTCTCTGCCCCCACCGGTGTTACCAAGAACACAAATTTTTCTTTTGTCACTAAAGGCCTTATACAATTCTTGGAGTGACTCTCCAGTATGAGCGTAGTCCACCACTACATCAAAGTTTTGCATGTCACTTACTCTCACAAACTCCGCTCTACCTTTGATAATAGAAACATTCTCAATTCCTTTCCTAATAATTTCATCTCCAATACCAAACGCCTTAGCTAGTACCACAGAGGCTAAGATATTTTTTTTGTTGAAATCACCAATAAGCTTTGTTTGATAGCTGAAGTTGTCATGGATGCTCCACCCTAAAGCTTTTCTTTCCGTAGCCTGCTTGAAGTGTATTGAGTTCTCGTCGTCTTTGTTTACCACTAGTATTCCATTTGATTTTAAGTTTTTTACCAAACTTACTTTGGCTGCTCGATACTTTTCAAAAGAACCATGACTCTCAATATGTTCAGGAGCCAAGTTTGTGAAGACCAATGCATCGAGGTATACAAACTTGTGTCTGTACTGTTTTGCCGCCTCGCTAGAGAGCTCAATTACTGCGGTGTCGCACCCAGCCATCTCAGCCTTTCGGAGCATCATATGGAGAAAGAAACGCCCAGGGACTGTCATCTTCATCTTGTTTGGGGTTGAAGAGTTTCCAATCTTAAAGCGAATAGTATTGAGCAGGAGTGTTTTGTGTCCAGCTGCTTCAAAGATTGAGTTGATGATCTCAGTTGTAGAGGACTTACCCTTAGTGCCTGTAACAGCGATGACTCTGAGCTTTCTAGCGGGGAAGCCGAAGATCACTGCACCAAGAAGAGCCAGAGAATAATGATAAAGAGGAGCGAGTGCATCGAATAGACTCTTTGGAATGAACTTTTTTATAATGTTTAGTGTTTTATCGAGCATCGGAGAGTGATTTAAGTGCATACTTTACCTTGTCTTGAGTTTTGGCTAAGTCCTTAGGCATTTTCTTCAAAACATCTCTTACGTCGCGCTCGTTGTAGCCAAGAGAGACAAGAGCCTCCATTACATCGCCCTCTGAGCGCATGTCATCACTCTTGTCATCACTACCAACTAGTAGTTTGCCTCTTAGCTCGAGGACGATCTTCTCGGCATTCTTTTTGCCAATGCCTGATACCTTGGTGAGATAGCTTGTGTCCTCGTTAGCCACAGCTTTCCTAAGTATTGCAGGGGAGGCAACAGTGAGGATCCCAAGGGCAGTTTTCGGTCCAATGCCCGATATGCCAATGAGAAGCTCGAAGATGTCTAGAGTCTCTTTGTCCTCAAAGCCAAAGAGGTCTAGAGAGTTTTCTCTGACGGCAAGATGGGTCCAAAGCAGCGTGTGCGAGCCAGTTTTCAGCTCAAGTCCAGTTTCGGCAGTGACGAAAACCTTATAGCCCACACCATTTACATCAACTAAGAGCATATTTGACTCCTTGTGTCTTATGGTGCCAGATATTGTGCCAATCATCTTGGTATGATAGCATCTCCCACATGCCAATAACACGCGGTGCCAAAAAGGCTCTCCGACAATCTATTAAAAAGCGCAATTTTAACCGTGCCAGAAAGGACGGTGCTTTGAGCGCTATCAAGTCAGTTAAGAAGCTTATTGCTGATGGTAAGAAGAAGGAGTCTCTAGCAGCATTTCGCCTAGCTCAAAAGGCTATCGACAAGGCGGTGAAGGGCAAGACCATCACCAAGAACACTGCATCAAGAAAGAAGTCTCGTATCTCTAAGATGATCAAGAAACTAGGTTAGTTTTGTGTGCTCCCAGTAGGAATCGAACCTACATTTTAACTTCCGCAAAGTCATGTCCTATCCATTGAACGATGGGAGCTTGAGAGAGATACTACCCTAAAATCCTAGATATTCCAAAATTTTTTCTATTAGGGGAAGTGAGTGGTACTCCTCTTTTAATTGTTTAGAAAGTGCTGAGCCTATCTCGTCTATGTTCGCATTGTGAGCAAGAGGTACGATGATAAGAGGCATGAGCATCTTTTTCGATTTGATAATTATTTTATTGTGAGGGTGGTCTGTGTCGATCCAAAAGCTCTCAAGAGTGTCGAAAGGATAGAACATGTTTTCTCTCTGCACACCATCTTCTGTTATAGAGAGTTTAAGGTTCTCAGGTTTTTTGTTGATAAATATTGTAAGAGAGATGGTGCTAACCAATACAAGAATGGCAAAGATGATATTCCCAACGATTATAGATACCAAAATGATAGCGAAAGTAATGATTCCGGTTACCCAGAACCAGTCAGAACTTCTTTCTTTATGCTCATGCTCAGGTGCCTCCCACTCAAGTATTGAAGAACCATTTTTAGTCATGAACTAATTTTATCACAAGAAACAATTTGCGGAGGAGGTGAGATTCGAACTCACGGTCCCTTGCGAGACTCTTGTTTTCAAGACAAGTGCGATAGACCACTCTGCCACTCCTCCGTGGGCTCTATAAAACCATAAAATTTAGTTTTGCACCACCACCAAGATTAAAGTGCTTGAGTGTACTATAATGCCTTGCATGAGACTTATGGCCATAGACTACGGGGCAAAGAATGTTGGTATTGCTTCGACGGACGAGGCGGGGAACTTCGCTATTCCTAGAGTTGTATTGCCAAACGATAAGGATCTCCTAAACACTGTCTCAAGACTTTCCGAAGATTGGCAGATAGGGAGGATAATCATTGGCGAGTCTCTTAATTATAAGAATGAGCCTAACCCTATAGATGCTCCAGCCAAGGCCTTTGCTGAGAGTTTACGGATTCTAGGTAAGAATGTTGAGTTCCACCCGGAACTCATGACTTCTTTAGAAGCTCAGCATATCCAAGGAGATACAGCTATGCTTGATGCTTCAGCAGCAGCTTTAATACTTAAAAGTTATATAGATACAAACAGAGCATGATCAATATTGATGAATTCAAAAAAACTGAGATAACCATAGGAGAAATAAAGATAGTTGAGGATGTAGAGGGGAGCGATAAACTACTAAAACTTACTGTGGATTTCGGAGAGGAACGTCCTCGCACAGTGCTTTCTGGTATCAAAAAGTATTTTGCTGACCCACAAACACTTGTTGGTGTTAAGAGTCCTTTCGTTACCAACCTAGAGCCTCGTCCACTCATGGGTATGGTCTCAGAGGCAATGATTCTTGCAGTTTCTACAGAAGATAAGTTTTCTTTGCTCTCTGTTGGGGAAGAGATACCCGTCGGCACAAAAGTGAAATGATATACTAGTGGGATGAAGTTGTTTGATATTTTTCCCACACCTCGATTTCTCACGCTTACAGACGCAGGAGTTTCTATTTCTGAGAGAACTGTTCGTTACATTTCCTTTAAGCCGTCAGGTAGAGGTGATTTGCATATAGAGTATTCTGGAGAAATAGCTTTGCCTGAGGGAGTAGTTTCTCAAGGAGAGGTAAAGGATAAGGAAAAGTTGGTCGAAGTGCTCTCGCAACTCTCAAGAGAGCGGGGTATAAGGTTTGTTAAGGCCACCTTACCAGAGGAGAGGGCATATCTTTTCACCACTTCGGTAGACAGAGTGCCTTATAAGGATCTTAGAGATGCTGTAGCTTTCCTAATAGAAGAGAATGCGCCAGTATCTCTGTCTAAGTCTCTCTTTTCTTTTGAAATTTTGGACAACCCAGGTGACTTTAAGGTTGCTGTCTCAGTTTTACCCACGGACGTAGCTCAAACTTACATCGAAACTTTTGAAGCGGCAGGACTGACTCCTGTTTCCTTTGATATAGAGTCGCAGGCTATTGCTAGAGCTTTGGTTAAGAGGGGAGATGAGCGGGCACATCTCATTATTTATCTTGGTCATAATCGTGTTGGTTTCTACTTGGTTAATGATGGTGTAGTGCAATTCAGCACAACTCTTTCGATCGATGTAGCCGACTCAGAGAATCCAGAAACCATAAAAACCTTAAAACTAGAAATCAGGAAATTTTTCTCATTTTGGAGTAGCAAGTTTGATCTCAATGCTTTACCAAACCAGAAGGTCGAAAGGATTATAATTGGTGGTCCTTGGGCCAAAGACGAAAAATTGGTTTCAAACATTATGAGCGATGTGGAAACACCTTACTCGCTTGGCAATGTATGGATAAATGTTTCTGATATTGAGAAGCGTTTGCCAGATATGACTTTCGAAGAGTCGCTGGCCTACGCCGCAGCAGTTGGGGCAGCACTAAGAGGTGGCAGAGAAGAATATGTATAAATTACTTACACCAGAGGAGATAGCAAAGGTCAGGAGGGAATACTCACTAAGAAGACTCTCTGTATTCTTAGCCCTACTTTCAACGCTCTTAATCTTTATGATTGTGGTGTTGGCACCAGCACTGATTTTCACTATCAAGAAAAAGGAGGCTGCACTTTTTACCCTTAGCTCTGTGGAAAAGCCTTTGCGCTCAACAAACAAAGAAGGTTTGGAAACTTGGGTAGACAGAACCAAGATAGAGTTAGGAGCACTTGCTGCAGATAATTGGCCAGATACACCCTATGTCTACTTTCTCAGGGTTATTGCCAAGAAGTCTGAGTCCATTGTGATCAGTTCCTTTAGTTTCTCTCGAGCGGGTAATGGAAATAAGAGTGTCCGTATAGTTGGGACTGCCACTACAAGGAAGGAACTTTTGGCCTTTCAGTCAGCATTGAGTGAGACGGGCGAGTGGGCTCAGGTGGATCTGCCATTGAGTACAATTGCTAGAGAGGCAGATATTCCTTTCGAGATTAATTTGTTGCCACAAAAAACGAAATGAATGCTCTAACTAGAACAATTATTGTGGGAGTGGTTTGCTTCATTTTACTTGGAGGATTAAGTTACGAATTATATTTTATTAATGGAGCAGATACAGCAGTAGCAAATGCAATTGAGAAAGCTGATCAGCAGATAGGTAGCGACAGTAGAGCCAGAAGTATTGCTTACCTACAGAGTAATTCGACAGAAGAGTTGAAGGTTATTGATGAAGCAATAATAACTAAGAACGAATTGGTAACTTTTGTTGAAAATTTAGAAAACATGGGTAGGGGCATAAATCTTAAGGTTGTGATTTCCTCGATTACTAAGGAGGTCAACAAGGTATCTACAAGCACTCCTGAGGTAGTAAGGATGGTGGTTGAGGCTACTGGAGCTTGGGAGCCAAGCCTTAAATTTATTAATCTTATGGAGAACTTGCCTCACAGGATTGGCATAGATAAGTCAGAGTTAGTAAAGGATAACGACAATTGGAGATCTGTCACCACAATCAGGATTACAACTTAC
>CAYOGJ010000004.1:0-15775 GCA_964403655.1 uncultured Candidatus Saccharibacteria bacterium
ACTCGAGTGACTGTAATGAGAGATGAGTTGCCAGAATTCTCTAAAATAAATTTGGCCGCTTCTCTGTGTATTGTCTCCTCAACCTTGTCGTGCTTGATTTGCCGCATGTTATTTGGTGACCATAACTATTCTCTCCAGGTAGTCCCCCGGAGCTATTTCTATCTTTGATTCCACGAGCATTCCAAACTCATTACCCTCGGCGCTGTTGTCTGCGGTTATCTTTGATTGCTGAAGTTCCTTGACCTTACCTCTACCAACCTCTTCCTCTCTTCTCATGATGCGGAAGTTGGATTTGCTCTCGAGTAGTCCGCTCTCCATCCTAGCACCGAGAACTTGCTTGTCTTTGGTCTTACTGAAGCACTTGAGTACTTTGGCTCTACCCATGATCTCCTCCGTTTCAAATTTTGGGGCTTTCTCATTTAGTAGTTCCTCCACACGCTCAGTAAGTTTGTAAATGATGTCATATAGCTCGATTGAAATTGTTTCTGTTCGCTCTGCGAGTGCACCAGCCTGGGCATCTATTTTTGTGTTAAAGCCGAAGATAATAGTGCCTGGGGTTGTCATTCCGGTCTTTACATCACCCTCGCTAATAGTGCCAACGTCTGCGTTAACAATCTTGATGGAAATTTTTTCCTTATTAATTTTTCCTAGTTCATATTTGATAGCCTCGAGACTCCCAGCTGCATCGGCCTTGATGATAATCGGCAGTGTAATAGAGCCGTCATCATTGTTAGATTGAGTTGTTTCATTTCTTGGTACTCTTGCTTTGACCTCTTCTGAGTCTGCATAGAACTGAGCAGCACGCTTGTCTTCAAATATTTCAAAGGTTGCTCCAACTAGTGGGAGTTTGTCCCAACCTATTATTTGTACTGGTGATGAGAAGGTTAGTGAATCTATTTTGTTTCCCATGGCGTCTAGAATGAATCTGAGTGGAGCAATGGTGCCGATAGATGCTGCCACCTGACCAGTTTTGATCGAGCCGTCCTTTATCACACCAATGGCGGTTATACCTTTTTTTGCATCAAGTCTGCTTTCGATAACTACTCCAGAGCCAAGACGATCTCCTTCTCCAGTGCAATGCTCAACTTCGGCAAGTAGAAGCACTAGGTCGAGAAAATCGTTTATACCCACACCTGTTTTAGCAGAGAGGGCGACCATCGGGATATCTCCACCATAACTCTCGACGAAGACATCGTTCTCGGCCAAGGATTGCTTAGCCATTTCTACATTTGCGGAAGGTTTGTCGATCTTGGTGATAGCAACGATCATTGGCACATTGGCCTCCCTAATTCTTTTTAGAGCTTCTATTGTTTGGGGTTTAACACCATCTTCGGCGGACACGACAAGAACTCCAATATCGGCAGCTTTTGCACCTCTGGCGCGTATAGAGTTGAACGCCTCATGCCCAGGAGTGTCTAGGAAGGTGATCTTACTCGCCTTGCCCTCACCATCGGTATGGACTATTTCGTATGCAGAGACGTGTTGGGTGATCCCACCCGCCTCCTTATCTACGGTGTTTGACTTACGTATGTAGTCCAAAAGAGTCGACTTACCATGGTCGATGTGTCCCATTATGGCTACTACTGGAGGCCTTCTAGACTTCATAGTAGGGGCACTTTAACACAAAAAGGTTGCAAAATCACGCTTTATTTCTAGAATGAGTCAATGGGAATCTTTAAAAGAGCTAGAATTTTCTTGGATTTTGCAGGTGGGCAGAGCAATCCTTCGGCAATACATGCGGAGGGTCTTCTCGCTAAGGCTAGGCTTCAAGCCTCGCGCGAGCGTCTTGCTAAGCTCCTAGGAGTACAAAAAAAGGAAATTGTTTTTACGAGTGGTGGGACAGAGTCAGACAATTTAGCTATTTTAGGTGTGTTTGAGTTTGCCAAACAAAGTATCTCCAATCCGCACATCATTATTTCAAGTGTTGAGCACAGTGCAGTGAGTGAGGCCGCAAAAGAAGTCGAGAGAAGAGGCGGAGCGGTGACTATAATCGAAGTCGAAGATGGTTTAGTAAATGCTGACAAGGTTCTCGATGCTGTTAAAGCAAACACAGTACTTATTTCCATTGTTTATGCCAATGGTCATACAGGCGGTATAAATCCATTACCAAAGATTGCTCGTTTGGTAAGAGCTGAAAGAAACAAGTCTAATCTCAAATATCCTCTCGTTCATACAGATGCTACTCAGGCCCTAGGGCTCTTAGCAGTAGATTATCAAAGACTTGGTGCTGATCTGGTAACGATAGATGCCTCAAAAATTTTCGGACCCAAGGGTGTTTCTGCATTAGTAGTTAGAGGCAACGCTCATATCAAGCCAATTATTTTTGGTGGTGGCCAGGAGTTTGGCTTGAGAAGTGGAACTGAGAATGTCGAGCAAATAGAGAGTTTTGTAAAAGTTTTCGAGAGAGCAGAATCAAGAAGAGAAGAGAATTTCTTGATGCTCGAGAAACTTAAGGAAGTCTTTTTGTCTGAACTCAAAACTTTTTTGCCACAAGCTGTAGTCAATACACCGAAATCAAGTTTACCAAACATAGTCAGTGTTAGTTTCAAGGATAAGTTGCACGAGTTCTTGGTAATCAAGTTAGATGAGTTGGGTGTTTCTTCGTCTACTGGGAGCGCATGTCTTTCTAGAAAGAGTGATGGAGATACTGATGCCATTAGATTCTCTTTCAGCACAAAAAATACTAAAAGCGAGATAAAGAGAGCGGTTAGAATCTTAAAGAGTGTTGTGTTATAATGAGTTTATGACGACGATGGAAGATCTTAGCAAGACCCAAATCGTACTTCTAACGCTTTTGGTGAGCTTCATAACATCGATAGCTACTGGTATTATTACCACTTCTCTTTTGGCACAAGCTCCACAAGGAGTTACTCAAACAATCGATAGGGTTGTCGAGAGAACTGTAGAGAAGGTAACCACTCCATCTGGAGGTGGGACGGTTAAAGAGGTAACAGTGGTGAAAGAGGGTGACGCAATAGTGTCGGCTATTGAGGCAAACACCAAAGCTATTGTCCGCATAAAGTCACCTCTTGGGCCGGATGGTAGTCAGAGATTTTACGGCATAGGTTTGCTGGTCAGCAAACAAGGTTTAGTGCTTTCAGACAGAAGGGACGTTATTCAGAGTGGTACTTATTTTGTAGTACTTGCGGATGGCACAGAGCTCCCTGCTCAAATACATAAGGTCAGTTATGCGGGTAGCATGATTCTTTTTAAGCTCATTGCCGAGGATTCTAAACTGAGAACCCTTTCGACTGTTACCTTCTCTGATTCAGATCCTAAGTTGGGCCAAACTGTAGTTTCCATAGAGGGTAGCGAAAGGAATGCTATCAATGTCGGTCGTATTCTTTCGATAGATCTTTCTACTGGACTCGCACAGACCGATATCGACGGCAGTGAGACAGCTGGCGGACCACTTCTTAATCTCTCGGGTCAGCTTGTTGGTATGAAGACCTCAAATGGAGATCTTTCGATGACTCAGGGGTTGTACACTTCGATCAGGTCACTTAGGGAGTTTGTCGCTAATAACTCATAAGCGAGATTACAAAACAATATGCCACCCTTCAATCATTTTACGACCAAGGCCAAAGAGGCAATCAGAAGAGCTCATGAGCTTGCTATTGAGCGTGGACAAAACCATGTAAACCCAATTCATCTCTTGGCTGCTCTCATCCTCCAAGAGGAGAGTATGGTGATATCTATAATCGACAAGCTAGAGATCGATTCAATATTGTTGACCGACAATGTGCTCGAGTCTATCGAGAGTAGAGAGTCATCTCAAACTCTGTCTCCTTCGTATCAAATTTACCTTACTCCAGAGCTAGCCAACATCATAGACTCCTCTACGAAGATTGCTCAGAGTCTTGGTGACGAGTTTGTTTCCACAGAACATTTATTTCTTTCGGTACTTGAGTCTCCGGGAGAGGCTAAAGAGCTTTTGACCAAGTTTAAGATAGATAAGTCTACGGTGCTTCGTATAATAGAAGAGCTTAAGAAGACTGGTAATGCCGAGCCCAAGGCAGAGAAGAAGTTTAAGTCTCTGATTAAGTACACAAGGAGTCTCACCAAACTTGCGAAACAAAATAAGCTTGATCCTGTGATCGGTCGAGACCAAGAGATCTCTCGCATTATCCAAATACTTTCACGTCGAACTAAAAACAATCCAATCCTTATCGGTGAGGCGGGTGTTGGTAAGACAGCTATTGCTGAAGGTTTGGCTATAAGGATGGCTAACGGTAATGTCCCAGAATCACTGAGAGACAAGGAACTCGTCTCTCTTGATCTTGGCTTGCTCATTGCAGGTACAAAATATAGAGGAGAGTTTGAGGAAAGGTTGAAAAATATTATTAAAGAAATAGAGAAGTCAGAAGGGAAGATTATCCTCTTCATTGACGAGATTCACACTATAGTCGGGGCAGGGGCTGCAGAGGGTTCTATTGATGCATCAAATATGATGAAGCCACCACTTGCTCGAGGGGAACTCAGAGCTATAGGAGCGACTACTATTCGTGAGTATCAAAAGCATATCGAGAAGGATCCTGCTCTTACACGCCGCTTCCAGCCAGTGTATGTAAACGAGCCTTCAGTCGAGGATGCAATGACAATTCTTCGAGGTCTTAAAGAGCGTTATGAGCTTTACCATGGAGTGCATATTACCGACGATGCTATAAGGGCTGCGGTAACTCTTTCTTCTCGTTATATCACCGACAGATTTTTGCCAGACAAGGCGGTGGATCTCATAGACGAAGCAGCATCTTTCCTTAAGATCTCTCTTGAGAACATGCCTCCAATCCTCCAAGAAACACACTCTAAGGTTGTTAAACTCGAGATCGAGCGAGAGGCGCTCAGGCGTGAGACCAAGAATCCTAAGGTTACTTCGAGATTAAAATTCATCGACAAAGAGATTGCGGATTTGAAGGAGAAGACTTCTGAGATAGAACTCAAATGGAAAAATGAGAAGGAGACAGTGGGAGAGATAAAAAACATTAAGAAGCAACTCGAGACATCTCGTCTAGAGGCTGAGTCTGCTGAGGCGAACGCAGATCTTGCTCGAGCGGCTGAGCTTAGATATGGGGTTATCCCAGGGTTAGAAAGAGACTTGGATACTAAAGCCAAGAGGTTGAAGAAGCTTCAGAGCTCGAGAAGAATTCTTAAAGAAGAGATTACCGAACAAGATATTGCCGATGTGGTGAGTCGTTGGACTAACATTCCAGTATCGAGAATGCTAGAGGAGGAAGCAGAGAAACTCAGTCGCATGGAGGAATACCTCAAGCGTCGTATTGTTGGTCAGGATGAAGCAGTTAAGAAGATAGCGGACACAGTGAAGAGAAGTCGTGCAGGTATCTCTGATCCACAAAGACCAATCGGCTCATTTATGTTCCTTGGACCTACTGGAGTGGGTAAGACCGAGTTAACCAAGGCCTTAGCTGAGTTTATGTTCGATGACGACAAGGCTCTAATACGAGTTGATATGAGTGAGTTTATGGAAAAGCACTCGGTCTCAAAACTTATTGGTGCTCCTCCGGGTTATGTGGGGCATGAAGAGGGGGGTACCTTTACTGAAACAGTTAGACATAGGCCTTACTCCGTCGTTCTTTTCGACGAGATAGAGAAGGCACATCCAGAAGTGTTTAACATTTTGCTCCAAGTGCTCGACAATGGCAGACTTACAGATGCTAAGGGTAGAGTGGTTAACTTCAAAAACACCATCATAATCATGACCAGTAATGTTGGTGCGCAGTATATCGACAAGATGCAATCGATCGGTTTTTCTCAAGGTGAGAAAGAGAATTACGATGGGGTTAAGGATAAGGTTTTGGATGCTCTTAAGGATCAATTTCGTCCTGAGTTTTTGAATCGTTTAGACGACATTATTGTCTTTGATGTTTTGGGAAGAGAGACTATTAGAAATATAGTAAACATTCAAGTTGATGCTGTGAAGAAGAGATTGGCAGATAAGGAGATAGAGCTAGTAATCTCTGATGCAGTGCTTGAGGAGTTGGGTAAGGAGGGTTACAACCCACAATATGGAGCTAGACCACTTAAGCGACTTATTCAAACCAAGATCTTAAACCCAGTGGCTACCATGATGATCAGTAACAAGGTATTGTCTGGAGGCACAGTGCTGGTCGATAAGAAGAATGGTGAGTATACCTTCGAGGTTAAAAAGGGTAGAAGGAGTGGTAGTGTAAGCTCGATGGTTGATAAACAGCGCACAACTCGCTAGTTAGCGCTTCTTCCTGTTTTCTGACAACCAATCTTTGTATTGTTTGATTACCTCAATCTTGCTTAAGTATTTTTGGTACATGTCCACATAGTGGCCATTTATAATATCTGTATTACCATAAGCACCACTCATCTCAGTGTATTCATAAGCTGGGGTTGTTATGTCTCCTGCATGAACCCAGTTTCTTTTTAGACCAGTTGTTTGAATTTCGCTGTCATCTTCTATGTTTGATATCCAAGCTCTTCCCATTGAATCGTTGCAGAACATGAATTTTAGCTCACCGTCTCTCGATGGAAAAACATCTATATAAATAGTTCCATAGAGATCTGTTTTTTGTTTCCAGCCAAAAAGTCTTCTGGAAAAATCAGGAGACTGTTCCTCTGTTAGATGAATTTTTTCTGGTGCGACCTTGCCTTCGACTTGGTATAGATCACCATCAAGCTTAATTGGCCTTGCTTCAATCATTTTTGTATATGTAGCTCCACTCAATGCATTTCTTGTCGTCCCAGCCAGAACTAGGTCTGCATTGTGCTTCAGTTTAAGGACGGGACTATCTTCCGATATCTCAGCCAAAACTCTTTGAATAGAAATAGGTAGGGTAATACTTTCCTCTCCAAAACCTTTGTTGTATCGAGTTATTTTTCCTCCATCATCAATCGAGCAGGTTGGCAGGTAGCGCCATGCACCCTGTGAGTTGCTGAGGTAATAGGATCTAGCCACGATAGACAAACCTTTTCTGACATATGCGATAACGGCGACTCTGCCATTAGATATTTCGAACAGGTTAGAGGAAAACCATACCATCGAACGATCTATCTCTGCTTTGTACTTTGGTAGCAAATCCTCATCCTCCAAAATACCTTTTGTCAGCAGCTTTCCATTAAACTCATCTCCGTGTATCTCTGCAATATCGAAAATCACTCTCGATTCCTCTTCTGACAGAACTTCGATATCCGGCTCTTTGTATTCATGTCTCCCTACTTTATCTTTTTTATTTTCTGACTCAAAACCAGATATATCGACCTTAGGCATCGGCTTTATGACCCTAATCTTTAGACCATTATCTTGATCCGGATTAGGTTCCTGAGCATATTCATTTGGGAAATTCTCTGGATTCGTTAGCATAAGTAACATTTATTATACCAGTTTGATAAATAGCCCAATAACGGCTAGAATGAGCGCATTGCGTCGGTGGTAGAGTGGTCAATTACAACAGACTGTAAATCTGTCGGCTTCGGCCTACGAAGGTTCGAATCCTTCCCGGCGCACAAATTAATTATGGAGAATATTCCAAATCAACCAGTAAACCTAGAGCGATATTACGCACTCAAAGATAAGTTCAATAGGTACATAGAGGAGGCGGATCCTGACTTTGTAGATAGTATTTTTATGGAGATATTTCCAGAGCTCCAAACTAATTTGTTGGCAAAGTATCCAAAGGCCACTTCTTATGCATTCTTCCATATCTTGGGAGGTAGTACGATAAACAATTCAATTGGGACAATAGAACATGAGGATTTCCCCGGAGAGGACTCAGTTGAGCTCTTTATTGACAATTTGATGAATCAAAAGTAGTATATCCCTCTATGTCACAAGTCCACCTAATAAAGCTAGTTTCTGTAGGCGACGCCAAGGGCGTTGGTAAGGGTCATACCTACTACTCTCGTAAGAACAAGAAGTCTGTTGAGAGGAAGATCGAGCTCAAGAAGTACAACCCAATAGCTAAGTCTCACACAGTTTATAAGGAGAAGAAAGCTTAAGAAAACAGCCCCAAAAGGGGCGTTTTTCTTACCTTTTATGCTAATATGGCGCCTAAGGGCGATTAGTTTAATGGTAGAACAGCGGTCTCCAAAACCGCTGGTGAGGGTTCGATTCCTTCATCGCCCGCAATGACTGAGTTATTTGATATACCCCACATACTTACAACATACGGGTATATCGGTGTTTTTATCATAGTCTTTCTTGAGTCTGGTATCTTCTTCGCCCTTCCTGGTGATAGTTTATTATTTACTGCCGGTCTTTTGGCGACAGGTATTGGTTTTAACCTGTGGTTACTTGTGCCATTAATATTTGTAGCGACCTTCTTGGGCGGAATCGCGGGTTATTATATCGGCACTTATATTGAGCGATTGCACAGGTATAAATTTTTCAGAAAAATATTAAAGCAAGAACACATAGACACAACGCACATCTTCTTTGAGAGGAGGGGTCTACCAGCAGTTATCATTTCTCGTTTTGTTCCCATTGTCAGAACATTTTTACCCATTGTAGCTGGTATCGCCAAGATGGATTTCAGGAAATTTGTTGCCTACAGTTTTGTCAGCTCGGTTTTGTGGTCCACTATTGTAACCTGTGCGGGGTTTTATCTTGGTATGAGGTTCCCAATTATTCAAGATTATATTCATTACATAATCTTTTTGGTTATTTTGGTTTCTGTTATACCAATTGTTTATGAATGGTGGAGAGTAAGGAAGGAGAGGTTGGGGAGTCAAACCATCTGATCTTTTTGTTTCTTCTAAACCATGTCATCTGGCGTTTAGAGTACCTAACGATTTCCTTAAGTAATTCATCCTGCATTTCTTTTTTGCCCATTGTTCCTCGTACATATGCCGATACATATCTATATTCAAGACCAAGTTCGTAAAAGCGCTTCCAGGTTACCCCTTTTGCCCTAAGCTTTTTAACCTCAGCAATTATTTTTGGTAACCTTTTTTTTAATCTGATCTCTATCTTTTGTCCTAAGTCGTTTGGATTTAGTCCTATAAACACAAAATCATATTGCGTGTTTGTTTGTATTTTTGGTATGTAGCCAAGAGCTTTTACTATTTCGATAGCACGAATCAGTCTCAATTTATTTTTTCTATCTTTGACATGGTGTTTTCCGAGCATTTTTGAAAGTTCTTCTACTGACTTTTTTGCTAACTCCTGCCTAAGCTTATAGTTTGGCGCCACTTCTGGTAGATCCATTCTCAATGCATCTATATAGAAGCCTGTGCCGCCAACTATAATAGGCATTCTGCCTCTCTCAAGAATCTCTCTTATTTTTTGTAGAGCTAAATTTTTATATTGAGCAACAGTGAATTGCTTTTTAGGATCTGCCACACTTAGGAGGTGGTGGGGGATACCACTCATTTCCTTCTTGGTGATTTTACCTGTGCCAGCATCAAGTTCCTTATAGACCTGGCGGGAATCTGCAGAAATAACTTCGCCATCAAGTCTCTTGGCGATTTTAACTGCAAGATCGCTCTTACCAGAGGCTGTGGGACCAACCACGACTAATACCTTTTGTTTCATTATATAATTCTCTTATACATTAATTTACATATATATGAAAGGATTTATAGACTTTATTCGTGAGCAGGGGGTTGTTGGGCTAGCAGTCGGCTTCATCCTCGGTGGAGCGGTTTCTAAACTTGTTTCCGCCATTGTCACTGACATTGTGAACCCGCTCCTAGGACTCGCTCTTGGTTCTGTTGCCGGACTCAAAGAAGCTTATTTCGCAGTTGGTACAGCTAAGATCATGTATGGAGATCTCTTGGCCGTAGCGATAGACTTTGTAGTTATTGCACTTGTTGTTTACTTTGGCGTTAAGGCTCTTAAGTTAGACAAACTTGACAAGCCAAAAGTATAGATTGACATAGAGATCCTGTACTGTAATGTTTTATTTGGACCATCTTCTGGAGGAGTACTGGTGAAAAAGTTGATACTCCGAGTTCAGTGCTCGCACGAGCATTGTCGGGGGAAGTTCACGATCAGGGTGGACATTAGCTACTCTGGCAGGAGGATGCGTATCGAATGTCCGAGATGCTTCGGGAAACTTATTGTTAAGCTGCCCGAGGTGCCGAAGGACTCTGCACCAGATCCAAGTCCAGACAAATATCGAGATCCAGTTGAGGAAGAGACAATCCTTACTGACATGTTCAAGACGGGTGAGAGGTTTGTCACAGGAGCTCACGAAACCGTCAAGGATCTCTTGGGTAATCTGAAGCGAGACATGGGAGCCGATTAGGCTCCTTTTTCATTTCCATACTTATTAGACAACTAATCTTGACAAATTACTAAATAAGTGATAAGGTCGCGCGTAGAAACATAATTCTGTTCTTTGACAGAACAGATGAATTTATAAGTTTTAGGTTGTAGTTGGTGTTGTCCCACATTTCAGCGGAGTATTAGTCATGTGACCAATTCTCAGGAGAAACCCGAAGAATATCGGGCAGTGGTGCAGCAAGTCATCAGGGAGGGCAAGCATGGTCCATATGCGGTTGCCAGTTCTGACCAGATCAATGGGTCCATCACTTTTTCGTTGGATCCTATAGTCTGGAAGGAGTCTGAATATCCGCGAAGTGGCTATGAAGTCATCCTCGGTGATGTCAGGAACAAGCGCGCCGGTTGGCGTGCTCACAGCGCTCGGTCCGTGAGACCCACGGACCAGCAACCTCAAGCAGACTCAGCAATGAGCAAGGAGAAGTAACACATGACAGAAAAGAAGGAGGGCGGATTCGCTTCCAAACTTGGAAGCCTATTCGTCAGAGAGATTCCTGACCAAGCAGTAGCTTCAAGCGATGCTCAGGCCTCGAATCCAACCTCTGCAACCGAAATCGGCGATAAGCCGGTCTTCGGTACACGTGCCTCAAACGAGGCTGTTGTTCGTCCGGCGGCGCGTCGCTCGGCTTCGGCCGATCCCGATATCGTCGCCAGGATCAAGGTCAAGATCGATGGCGATACTCATGAGGCCTACGCGAGGTTCAACGAACTTCTCGAAGAGCTACGCGAGATCATCCCAGATGATCAGTCCCGCCTTAAAGCGGCCCTGGTCTCTATGAAGAAGCTTGGCTTCGATGAGAAGGCTGTGATCGGAATCTACGATTCTCGAATCAAGGCCATCGAGGGTTTTTCTTTTGACTTCGACGAAGCCCACAAGCGCAAGGTCGACGAGATAAAGAGCAAGGCATCGGACGAGCTGGCCAAACTTGACCAGTCAATTCATGGTCTCGAAGACGAGATCAGCAATCTCACGCAGAGGCTCATCGAAGACAAGTCTCGTCGCTCCAAGCTGGAGAGCGAGACCGACGCTGCTATTCGCGAACTCTCTAACAAGGGTTCGCAGACGAAAACGGCAATCGATGCCGTCCGTCATGAATTCCAAACCGAGCGAGACGCCGTGTCTCGCCTAATCTCGTAAGAGAGGAGACGAAACATGGATATTTCGACGGGGAACATTGGTCCGAAGTCCTTCTGGTCTCGCCCTGAGGGCAAGACCGGCCTGATCTTCGGTGCAGGACTCTTCGGATTGCTTGGCTGGGGTCTTTATAAGATCCTGCCGTACGCGATCAAAATCATGTCGAACCTCCTACACCTTTCGCTTTTGGCGATCGGATTCGGAGCCTTGATGTACGTCGTGTTTGATCCCAAGTTTAGGTCGATCATCTGGTACCTGTATCGTTCGCTCATGCGGGCGGTCACGGGTATCTTCGTTACGATTGATCCGATCGGGATCGCGAAGAACTACATCAAGCATCTGCGCGAGCGTCTTGTGGTGCTTGGAGAGCAGATCGGTTCGGTGAAGGAGCAGATTCGTGCCGTTGACTCGATGATCCAGCAGAACAACAAGGAAGTCGAGAGCAGCATGGAGATCATGTCTCAGGCCAAGAAGACGGGGAACAGCAAGGTTGTTGTTTTCCAGTCTCGCAAGGCTGGTCGTCGACAGGAAAGCACCCTCTCCCTTCAGAAGATGAAGGAGAGGCTCGAGCTTGTCTATCGTGTACTCATCAAGCTGGCTGAGAACGCCGAGCTTGTGGCCGATGACAAGGAGGACGAGGTCAAGCAGAGGGAGCGCGAGTTTAGGGCCATGAAGGCCTCTCGCTCTGCCCTGCGGGCGGCCATCGGAGTTCTGAACGGTGATCCTGACAAGCTCGACATCTTCGAGCAAGCCATGGAACACATGACGAACGACATTGCTCTCGCCTATGGTGAGATCGATACGTTCCTCGACACGTCACGAGGTTTCCTCGATTCTCTCGACTTGCAGAGCATGTCGTTTGAGGAGGATGGCCTCAAGATGCTGGAGGAGTGGGAGAAGAAGAGCGACACGTTCTTGCTCAAGCCGGAGGAGAAGCAACTCCTTTTGGCTGAGTCGACGAGTCCTCTCACCCCACTCCGAATCGTTGAGGGTGATCCGGTCCCTGTACGCAGGAAGCCGGATACATCGATCGACGATTTCCTGAATTTCTGAACCTCACGTTCGACAACTCAAACACAACCAGTTCCCCAAGAGGGAACAAGGAGAACTACAGATGATGCACACCAAGAAGAAGCGGGAGCTCACGGGCTTCTCCCGTCTGGTACTGTTCATGGTCCTTCCTGCTCTGGCATTGTTTTTCGGTGCCAAGTGGGGTATGGCGAACGGGTACATCCCGACCCCCGGCTTCATGCAGTCGAAGGTCATCGAGTCGAAGACCGAGCTTGCTCGGAACAACGACCCGGTGGCGGCGAGCATCGCCGACAACGTTCCGCACCTCGACTTGCCCACACGGCAGGTCGTCACGGTGAACAGTCCGGAGATCCGCTTCGAGCGGTGGTTCTGGAATGCGCACCTCTCGTGCGACTACGCGAACGGCGGCAAGCTCCCGACCAAGGGGTCTCTCACGGCCAAGTACGGCGTGAACCTTCACATGGTCTGGAACGACGTCACCCCGAAGATGCAGGAGAATCTCGTTGCGTTCGCTACGGCGTATGCGGGAGGTGATCCGAATCCTTCGACCGGCGCTCACTTCGTGAGCATCATGGGTGACCAGGCGGCAGGCTTCCTCGGGCCGATCAACGAACAGTTGCGTCGTCTCGGGGATGACTACGTTGCCGAGGTCGTCTACTCCTGCGGTCGATCGAACGGCGAGGACGCCTTCATGGGTCCTGCGTCGTGGAAGTCGAATCCGCAGAATGCGATCGGCGGCGTCGTTGCTACGGTTATCCGCGAGGGTGACTGGAACATCGTCGTCAAGTGGGCCCGGGACAACAACATCCCCGTCAACCCCGACGAGAAGGTGTACGATCCGGAAGCGTTGAATTTCATCAACGCTTCGGACTACGTCGCCGCAGGTCAGATGTACATCGAAGGTCGGTGCGAGCCGCTCCCTGTGGTCAAGGCTGGTCGTAAGACCGGCGAGATCAAGGATGCCTGCATCGACGCGGTGTCGAGCTGGACCCCGGTCGACGTCAATGTCGCTCAGGGTAAGGGTGGTCTCGTCCGCATCGTCTCCACTAAGGAGTACAGCGGACAGATGCCCGTCACTGTGATCGGCATCCGTAAGTGGAACCGCGAGAACCGAGTGCATGTGGTCAACATGATCCGTGCCTTCGGCGAAGCTGGGGACCAGGTCCTCGCCTTCGAAGATGCTCGCTTCCGCGCAGCGCAGGCTTCCTCCGACATCTACGACAACTCGCAGACGGCGGAGTGGATCCTCAAGTACTACAAAGGTGTCCAGGAGCGTGATGCTCAGCGGACGCTCGTCGACTTGGGAGGTAGTCGGGCACACAATCTTTCGGACAATCTCCGATGGTTCGGTGTGAACGGCAACTCCAACATGTTCTGCGCCACGTACAACGTCTTCGGTAACATCGTCAAGGAGCTTTATCCCGAGATGTTGCCGAAGTACCCCGAGTGCAGGGAGATCCTGAACACGGAGTACATCGAGGAGGCTGCGAAGCTCTCCAAGGTGACGACGGCGGAGACGCCCACCTTTACCGGCGAGGAAGTTCGAGACATCGTCTCTTCGGAGAAGGTGTACATCAACTTCCGTAGTGGTTCGGCGGAGTTGACTCCGGAGGCCGAGCGCGAGCTCTCTCGCATCATGGATAACCTCCTGATCGCGAGCGAACTTGCTATCGAACTCTCGGGTCATACCGACAACACCGGTACGCTGGATGGGAATCAGCGCCTCTCTGAGGATCGGGCTCTCGCTGTGAAGCGGTGGCTCCAGTCTCGGTCGATGCGTGACTTCCCCGACAAGCGCTTCTCACGCGTGGTCGGTTACGGTCAGGATCGGACCATCGAGTCCAATTCGACCGCTGCCGGTCGTGCCAAGAACCGTCGCGTCGAGATCGTGCTCGGTAGGCAGTAAGTTCATCTGTTCTAGAATCATCGGAGCGAAAAGGCTCCTGCCCGACCAGATACTTGGTCGGGCACTTTTCTGGGTCCCTTTACGAATGTAAGGTGGTCCAGAGAAGTTCTTTCACAATCACGCAACAAATCCCTTCACAGGAGGTGTGTTTGAGTACGCTTCAGGTTGTGTTCACTCCGAACAAGGTTGTCTCGAAGAAGGTGATGATGATCATCGCCGTCTCTCAGACAATCTTGTTCCTCGCATTTTGGATTCTCTTTGCACCGAGGATCATTCCTCGGCCTCTTGAGATTCTGGATGCATTTGGTCCACTCTGGAAGCAGGGTGTGGCGGTGGAGCTCTGGACGAGCTTCAAGACTAATTTGCTAGCTCTCTTCTACACCACGTTGATTACCTTCGTGGTTTCGTATCTCACGGTTCTTCCGGTGATGCGCGCTCCAGCGGGAGTAATCTCAAAGATGAGATACTTGGGTCTTACTGGACTCACACTCATCTTCACTCTCGTCTTTGGTGGGGGAGCAAACTTGAAGGTCTCTATCATCGTCTTCGGAATGTCTGTCTTCGCTATCACTAGTATGGTGGCGATGGTCAGCTCAATCCCAAGAGATGCGTACGACCACGCTCGCACTCTTCGCTACAGTGAGTGGCATGCAGTCTGGGAAGTACTCGTCCGAGGTAAACTCGACGAGTTCATCGAGATCATGCGGCAGAATCTAGCCATTGGTTGGATGATGCTCGCTATGGTTGAGGGGCTTGTGAGGTCAGAGGGCGGGATCGGATCTCTCCTTCTCAACCAGAGTAAGTACTTCAACCTCTCAGCAGTTTTCGCTATCCAGCTTATGATCTTCCTCACAGGACTCTTCATGGACTGGTTTGTCGGAGTGCTCAAGTCGCTATTCTGCCAGTGGGCCGACCTCAACACTGAGCGGAGGTAAGAACATGTTCGAATACAGTTACGATGGTTCGATCCTCCGGGTCAAGGATCTTCATCTCGCCTTTGGCGAGTCGGTGATTCTCAAAGGGGTGAACTTCGAGATCAAGAATGTGGTCCGTCCAGGAATGGAGCAGGGTCAAGTTCTTGCCATTCTCGGTCCGTCAGGGATCGGGAAGACTCAGATCTTCCGTACCATTGCTGGGCTCGATATCCCCACAGCTACTGTGAAGGGCTCGGTCACCATTGGGGAAACTCATGCAGTGCCAGTCCGAGCAGGACTAGTGGGTGTCGTCTCACAGCATTATCCTCTCTTCAAGCATCGCAATGTTTTGGATAACCTTGTTTTGCCGGGGAGACGTGCTGGTCTCTCGAAGGTGGCAGCAAACGAGAAGGCTATGAAGCTGCTTGAGGAGTTTGGGCTCCGTGATCGTTTTGACCACTGGCCTGCACAGCTCTCAGGCGGTCAACGCCAGCGAGTGGCAATTGCTCAGCAACTCATGT
>CAYOGJ010000005.1:0-14730 GCA_964403655.1 uncultured Candidatus Saccharibacteria bacterium
ATTTGTTATTGTATCCTTGGCATTGCCTTTGACTCCTACAGAGTCAGTCATTACATACTGTAATCCCCCAATGATGATGTAGATGACAGAAAGTGCGCTCGCAATACTAATGAGTAGTTTCATGGCGCCCGGTATGAAGGAGTTTATATCTACCTGATTACCGGTATCGTTCATTAACTGAGGAATGGGAGCTAGAGGTGTATAGCCTGTAATTGCTTGTTCCGGCTGGCCCGAATTGGTACCAGCATTTTGAGCAAATGAAATAGCTGGAATGATAAATGTCAGACTGAGTAGCACTAAGAATAGTTTTCTAAAAATCATTTTGTTCATTGAATTTTATCAGGAAACTAACATTCTTTGGCTGAGCTACCACTTTAGAGTCCTCACCACGAAGCATTACCGAGGCCGATCCCCCACCTTCCTCTGGTGCTCTGTAGGTAATAGAGTTGCCCACTCTTCTCTCGCCTGAGTTTGTTAACCATGTATACACAAAGGCCGGCGCATCTCTCCTGCTTACCAAGGAGAACATTGGCACAGCGGAGAAGGTCACCTCATCTTCCTTGATATTGAATTCGTTCGTGACGGCCTTGTTTGTTAGTAGGCCATACAGAGGACTGTTCTCAAATACTAAAAGTTTTGGAGAGGTTGGCCTAAGAGAGACCGTGGCACTGCCGAGAGGACTACTGCCATTCTCCAAAAACAGGTCAATAGTTACTTGAATGGGTTCGGAGAGCACTGTGTCTTTAAGGGTTAGGTTGTTTTTGCCAACACCAGAGAGAGAGCCCAGGACTGTATTGTTTTTGCTCCATCTGTAGATGATGCTGCCAGCGCTTATGTTCGGTAAGTTGGGTACGGCTACAAAGGTAACGCTCGATTCGTTGCCCCAGAGAGGTAGACCTTCATAGAAGGGGTGGGTATAGCTTTGAGCTTCCCAAAATAGATCCACCTCTCCATCTGCAGAGGCGATGGTGGGTAGTAAATATATGGGAGTAAGGAGAGCAAATAAAAGAAACAGTTTTTTCATTCCTCTATTATAACAAGGTTACTCCCCTTTCTTCTCTCCATTATCCTCAGTATTTAGCGATTTTTTGGCAACTTGCTTTGCTTTAGTGTCCAGAGTAATGATAGCCACTGCTGCTGTCCATGTAGGGAGAGAGCTTAAGAATGGAAACGCCTCGAGAATAGCTGCACTAGACATAGCAGCTGCTCTCTTAGGGCTCCAAAAACTAATTCCATTTAATTTGAACCAGACAAAAAAGGTTAGGAAGCCAAAGATCCCCACCAGCCAGTCTAGAGCAATGAGAGCAAGGGCGATTTGGAGCACATCAAAGAATATGGCTGTGGCCACCATGAGGAAAATTGTGTTATTGCTTAACTCTTTAGGCATTTACTTCCTTGGTTTCTTGGAGTTCTCTCCTCGCCTTCTTTTGAGCCAAGACCTGACTTGGGTCGGAGGTGATGATCTGGTCCTCGGTGTATGAAGCAATAATTTTAATAGCCACATGCTTAAGACCGGCGAAGAAGATGCCCTCCCCTACATCGGACTCTAGGAGCAGGAACTTCTCCTCGTCGGTAAGGTTGAAGGTCTTTTGCAAATTGTCGATGTTTGTTGGAGATTGTTTGAGAAGGACTTGTATGGATGAGTTGGTAATTATCGGGAGTCCATAAGGAGACTTGAGGAAGTCGCCCACGTCTTGGGTGATGGTTGCGACACCAAGATAGTACTTTCTACCCCTCTTCACGAGTCCGGTTAGGAAGGACGCCGTGTCGTCTGACTTCATCATCCACCAAGCCTCGTCTATGACGAGGAGCCTCTTTCTCAACTCTCTTCTTACAGAATTCCATATGAAATGGGTGACGATGTACATGGCTACAGGCTTCAACTCATCCTCCATGTCGCGGAGAGAGAATACCACAAGCTTTTTATTGATATCGACATTGGTGGGTCGGTTGATGAATCCAGCCCAGGTACCCTTGGTGTATTTTGTTAGTCTTTGTGCAAGCGACTCTCCACCCTCGAGACCTGATAACACAAGCTCAAAGTCACTCATGAGTGGGGGTTCGACATTTCGGAAATCTGAATCAGCAGTAATATCTTTGAGAGCATATGTCTCGGTAATAGCCCGATCTATGAGAGCGTCCTCCTCTGAGGTTAGTCCGCCCATCATGATACGAAAGAGTCCTACGAGGTTGATAATGTTGCTCCTTAAGATGTTCGCAGCAGACTCATCTGCAGTGGGTATTGGTAGGTCGAACGGGTTAATGTGGTGTTCTGAGTTGAGTGAGATGTTGAAGTATCTACCCCCTACCGCCTCGGCCATATACTCATATTCCTTCTCTGGGTCTATGATGATCACCTCTGTGTCGAACATGAGGGTACGGAGAATTTCTAGCTTGGTGCAGTAGGATTTACCTGCACCTGACTTAGCGAAGATAACAGAATTGTAGTTCTCAAGAGAGAAACGGTCGAAGAGTACAAGAGATGAGTTGTGTCTGTTGATACCATAAAGGATTCCTCTGTCCGAGGTCAGGTCAAATGAGGTAAATGGGAAGAGTGATGAAAGTGGAGACGAGTTGAGCTTTGAGTGCACGCCCAAGAGATCGTCTCCGAGCGGTAGGGTCGACTTGAACCCTTGTTCCTGCTGGAAGAGAGCTGGCTTTACATAGACAAGTTTGGCCTCAAGGATTGATTTGATCTCATTTTCAATTTTGTCGAGCTCGAGGTCTGAGTCAGCGTAGATAGTTATATACAGACCAACATCGAATAGCTTCTCTTGTGCCTGCTGGAGCTGGTCTCGAAGATTCTCCAGGTCTTGATAGGCAACATCGAGCACTGGGTCGCGTACCAAACCCTTCTCTTCCCTACTGTGTATCTGGCTTTCTACCTCAGCCACCTTCTTTTGGAATTGTCGCAGTATTTTGGCAGTCTCGATGGGGTGAACAAATATAGAGACATCAAAAACTTTGTCCATGTTGAGTATCGGAGAGAACCACTCTTCGGAGAGGAAGCGAGGATACGAGATGACGAAGAAGCTTCTTAGGATCTTCTCTCCAAGATCAAGTTCACGAGGGGTAACCTTGAGAGCTGAAGGGGCTATGAGATCTTTGAGCTCGAGTACCCCAGCTTCAAAGATCTCTTGTGGGAGAATTGATTGGATCCTGTTCTCCGTTTGCTCCTCCTTTTTGCCTATTAGTGTGTCGAAGAATCCCATAATTTTATTTTTTAGCTGCTGACTTCTCGGTTTCTCCTGGGTTAAAGGCTTTGTAGAAGAGCTCTATAACCTCGTCAGTTCCAAGTCTCGCAATTCGGATACCGGTTCTTATAAGCCCTTGCTCCACGACAGCAAGCCTCTCCTCTAATTGAGTACGAGCCTCTTCGAAGCTGGCCTCCTTGGCTTCGGCCTTGTCTTTAGGTCTAAGACTAACAAATGACGCTAGACCACCAGACTTACCTGTCGAGACGATGGCTGGGTTATATGGCACAACGATAAAGAAGTTTTTGGTCATGATATTAGTCGATTCGGTGAAGGAGCGCACGAACTCTATGTACTCTCTGGTTTGGAGCTTCATTAAGTTGTTGGTTTGGAGCTTGCTCTGTTCTTCGAGTAGTGCGAGATATGGTCTGATGTCGAGTTTTCGAGACTGAACAACAATTTGTACAGAGAAGTCGAGTGAGTTCAGGAAGTCCTGAAACTGAAGGAGTATGGCGTTTTTTTCGTCATTCGACTTTAGCGAGAAGTTGAGTGAGGATGCAAGGAGTATGGCTCGCATGCCACCGTCCTTCTCGACGATGACGCCATCACGAACTTCTTTGATAGGAACAAATGATTGAGTAGGAAGAGCACCACTAGCCATAAGAATATTATAGCGTATCTTTCGTTACAGGATTAGATTGTTGCTTCACATCAAGTTCAAAAGTTAAGTCTTTAAGCTTCGAACCAGAAAGTTTGGGTACAGAAAGTTGCTCGAGTGATTTGCCTGGAGTGATTGAACTTTGCACCTCACTCTGTTTGTTCGCCTCTTTCTTCCATATATACAACCTTCCACCGATATAGTATTTAACAAAGTCTTCAATAACTAAAGTGAAGGGACGCTCATTAACCTTAAAGAAAGCCAGCGCCACCCCAAAGACCACCACAGGTACTCCAATGATTATCGCTACAAACCTAGGGAGCAAGGTAAGCAGCACGACAGCAATACCTATGCTACCGGCGAGGTAGATGAACTGCTTGAATGTTAGGGGTCCAAAGATCTTGTCCTCAACCTCTATGTATTGTGGTACTTGGAAGCGCATTTTGTTTATATTATAGGCTCTCTATATGGGTCTTTACCTCCCTCATAGTGTACCTTGTTGTCAGGAATATTTGGTACTAACTTCTTCCTTTCCTCAAATGTTAGCGCTGTCTTGGGTCTCTCCCCCGCTACTACCATCGGAAGATCGTTGTGTTTGTCCGCGATCACCGTTGGCGCAAGAGCTATCTGCTCAGTCTTTATTTCTGAAACTGATTGGAGACTAGGTTCGGCATCATTAATTTTTGATTGTACATATTCCTCTTGGGCGATAAGAACTTTTTCTGGAACTAGAGAGTAAATAAATTTTTCAAACGAATCAAAAATAGCAGAACTAACTTGCTCGTTGATTTTTAATTCATCTACAAGTTTTTTTACAAAAGAATCTTTTTTTGTTATTCCGATAAGTCTTAGAGTTATTTCGTTTCCCAATAAGTTTTTTTGAGCACCACTAAGACCATTTTCGGATCCAAGTTCAGTAATTTTTTTTGTTAGTTCGTCTGATACAATCGCATCTTGTATGACATCCGGAGAGAAAACATAAATTTTTTTAATAAATTCTTTTTGCATGTTTAGAATATGTCCTTACCTTGACCATTAAGCCAGTTATTAAGATTATCAACTGGGCTTCCTGGAGGAGCAATACCGCTTGTAACTTGGCTAGACACAGCATCTCTAATTGCTTGTGTTTTATCCTCAGAAAGCTCTTTGCCTAATTTACCTAGCGTCTTAGGATTGTAGAAACCAAAGATGGCTGGATTGGAGAGTTTAGAGGTATCAAGTTTCGCAATATCTGCATAAGACATTCCTTTGATGATTTCAACAACCTTTTCGTCACCGGTTGGAATATTTCCTCTAGAATTTCTTCTTGCATTTGGCATTGGGTTTGTCCCAGCAGTAAATGCCGAATTAAGTCTTGCACCTTTTGCGCTTTTGATTCTATCGACTTCTTCTTTGGTGAAGTTGGGACTTTTTTCAATCGCTTCAAGTTGTTTCTGGCTCAATGCTTCCGCAACTTCTTGTATTGCCAGTACTTCAGCCTTCTGTTCTACAATTGCCTCCTCGGAGGTTTTCTTTATTGCCTTAACCATATCAGCAACAGCCGCAACCTCCTCATTTGATCTTGCGTTCTCATTTAATTTAGTTGAGGCAATTTGAGATCCTAGTTCTATTTTTATCTTATTCTCTGCAATTTCTAACTCTTTCTCTTTTGCCTTGCTTTCAGTACTTAGTCTTTGTTTCTTTTCTTTTTCTAACTGAGAATATCCCTTTTCACCTGCTGATGGGACGCTTGTTAGGTTGGCTAGTGGCTTACCGACTTCAATAGAGCTAGTCCTTAGATCATCTGCACCGATCGCCCTACCAATTCTGGTTCTACCAATGGTACCTCTAACCAAATCTCCGGCCGCTGCTGTAGGTATTGTTGCATTTCTCAGATCGAAGGTGCCTCCGGAGGCTTTTTTGCTTGCGTACAGTGCTAATCTAGCACCAGCACCAGCCAAACCATCTCTCTTAGTAGCACTTACCAAATTCGCATTCGTAGACAATTTATCACCTGCCCATCCAATTGTTTTTCTACCAGCAAGGCCAAACGTTCCGGCTGTTGCTCCCCCAGCAAAACCCATAGCCCACTTGCTAAGTGTTTTGACACTACCATCTGCACCATCTGATACACCCTTTGAGATTGAGAATGATGCAATAAGAAAGATGATTATCATTACATAGTTAACAAGTGTGGGTACTGCACCTACGGTGAAGTTTGTCCCCGAGAGTGCGTTACCAAGTGGTTCCACATTAACAAAGACTGTTGAATTAATGCCTCGGATAAGAACGACGGTAACCCAGATCATGAGCATAAACACCGGAGCAAACACAGCCTGGCTTACAAGAGTGGATCTCCATTTCTTGGCATAATCACCAAGCTGTGGAAAGACTAAGGAGAGGAACATGAGTGGCGAGAGTACCAAGACGAAGATAAGTGCTACGTATCGGACGATAAACATTACCGCCATAGCCGAGAAGATGAAGGTAGTTACTATAAGCACAATGATAGTCATTACTGAGCTGACCAAGACCACGGAGCTGTCGATATTGCCATACATTTGCCACAGTTTTTGAGTACCTAAGGCGTCTATGATGCTGTTCGACAGCCCAGAGTTTAGGAAGCTTGGCGTGCCAGCAAGTGCTCCCGGGGCAATTGCCTTGTAGAAGGTTAGAGCCAAGAGGTTGGTTACATCTATAAAAACTTTGGTGAAGAAGAGGCTGAAGTTGACGAGAACAGCCGCTATGACCATGTTTACTATCAAACTCTGCGTATCCTTGTCTTTGCCAACAATCGTCCTGATCGAGGCATAGAGCAGTGCGAAGATGAACCCCATGTTGGCCACATCTCGTATAACAGTCCAAGTTTCATTAATAGCGGTGAGTTTGCCTATGTTCTCCGACATGAGGATCACGGTGTAGTAGATAGAGGCGTTGAGGACCACACCGGAGATCATGGTTATAAATGAGACCACCTTAACCAAAGCGATAACCAAAGGAGAGAGTATAACCCCCATGAAGTCGAAACTACCCAAAATTGTTTTTGCAACGACACTTGTCGCTGCGTCTGCCGCTGCTCCGGCAGCCTGAGCCACTACACCCTGCGCAAGCACTGTGTGTATAGGTATTGCGAAAATGAATCCAAGAGCAAGTACAGATATTAAGTTGGTTAGTAGTATCTTCCTCATATTCCTGCAGAGTTATTTCGCACGCTGTCTGTCACAGTAACTGATCTGCTGCAGGTCACGACTGTGGCCTCGCCAGACGGAGTGCTTGCCAATATGTTTGCTAATTTGTTGCCAACGAAGCTGTATCGAATGTTTAGTGGTTCGACCAAGTATGTGTCAGAAGAGGTGATCTCGTCTCCAAACCATCTATAGGTAGTGCCCGAGGGGTAGGTGCTCGTCATGATCCACTGAATGTCTGTGCCAACTCCAGTTGAGGTTGTAGATGGAACACAGGAGAGAGAGTAGACACTCGCTGGCGTTGTTGGGGTCGCAGGAGTTTGGGTCGTTGGTGCACTTGGTGTGTTCGTGCCGTTACCCACCTCATCACCCTCGAAGGTTGGTGGTGGTACAAGATTAATCGCATCGATATTTGGATCATCACACTGCCCTATCCTGTCCTTGATACCTCTTGAGTAATTTAGAGTTTTCAGGGTATTGCTTCTTATCTTTGCTAGTTCGGTTATGTCAGACTGACCTCCGAACTTTAGGTCATCATCTAATAGGAGTGAGCTTATGCGCCCACCAATGTATTTGGTGTACTGACTTAGGGTGAAGACCACTGGATCCCAAGCCATGACTTCGTATCTAGATACTGTAGTGATGAAGTCGTCGACCACAGAGTTCACATTGGTCATTCTGTTGCTCCAACTCTGGGAGTTTTCCTTCTTGAAGTCGTTTCGTGTGATGAAATCATTGAATGTCTCAAGCGCCTTGATAGTGCCTGGGATCTCCTTACAGATTGGGATGAAGTATGGAGAGTTAGAAACACTGCCAGACATCAAACAGTTTTCGTTGCTTGGGTCTGCGTTTGGATCCTTTTGACCGTGGTGACAAATGTCTAGTACACCATCTTCGTTGTAGTCGTAGCCGTCTGGGATGTTGTCCTCATCTATATCGATAATTTCGTTTCGGGTGTCGGCGATAGATTTTCTATCAAACAAACCTTTACCCTTATCGTTGAAGACATGTCTTTGTAGTAGCCCTGCTAAGAGAGCGCTGGCTAAAGAATCTATGTCGTCAGCAGAGATGAGTTTGTCTATTCCAGAGCCAAGTGTTTTGTTAAGTTGGTTTGATATTACCGTTCCTGGAGTTGTCACTTGTTCCTCTAGGCATGCAGTCGGCTCTTTGTTTGGGTCCCAGTTGGGATAATCATTTAGAATGTTTTGGGCCTCTTCTGGATCTGCATCGTAGTATCTAGCCATGACCGACATGACTGGTGGCTGGTTCTTCTTGGTGCAGGTGGTTTTGTTTAGGAACCCAGTGTTAAGAACTCGGTCTTCCCTGCTTATGTTCAGAGCATTTGCTAGACGGCTATCAACATCAATCTTTGCTTTTAGGTATGCGCCTTGGGGAGTGTTTTGCTCGTCTTGAGTCATCTTGATCCAAGCGCCCCAGCCACCCTCGTCGAAATCTTCGTAGAAATTCTCGATATTTACCCCTATTTCCTCAAGAGTACATTGATAATTATTAAAATTATTACCCGTATACTGTTTGACCAAAGACAGTCTTATCTGAGCTTGAAATGGAGAGCATAAAAATCCAAGAGATGAGTCATTTATAGCGTCACCAATAACTCCACTCGCAACCTTGCCGAAGTGGTCCTTTGGATCAGTGATAAAAGATGGGTTACCGTCGAAACCAGTGTTAGCCCATTTGATAGTCGATTGAACTATGTCGTCAATCATTCTCTGAGCGAGCACTTTCCCAATTTTATCCCAAGCAAAATTCAAAACTGTCGGAATACTTTCTAGATTTATGTCCCCTATTCCTAGAAAAGCCTGAGCCCTGTTTGTGGTCATCGGCGAGAAGAAAATCGAAAGACAAATAGAAAGAACGGCTATGTGTGAGAGAAACTTGTTTATAAATTGTTTAGTTTTCGAGGCCATTTGCTACAAGTACTTTTATAATATCCTCGATGATTCTCTCTCCACTCGCCAAACTATTTTTCGCACTAACTATACCGGCGAATGAGATTGCTGAGTCGGCATTCTTTTCATCAATGTATTCCATACCTGAGGAAATCGATAGATAGTTGTTTACAAGATTTGTGTGCAGCTGCAACAAAGAGGCTGGCACATCGATATTCTTTAGCTCCTCGGCAGCATTTTTGTATGAGAGAGATATTTTTCTTACTGTTTCGTCCAGAGATTCATCTGAGGAACTCACCTGCATCATTTTTTCGTCGATTGAACCAACGCTCTTTATGCGCCTTCTTTCAATCTGGGTTGTAATCAAATCGTATTTCTGGAAATTGGCCTTAGTGTTACTTACAACATTTATATCTAAGCTACTAATCCTTGGAGCAGTTTTGATCTCTGCTATTGAGTCTGCGTATTTGTCTCCGAGTTTGACGAGTTCGGCTTCAGAAATTTGGCCACTTGTTGCAAGACTGATGTACTCAGACATGAGTTGTCTACCGATTAGATCGGTAGTCGTCAAACCTTCCCCATTCTTGTTTTTATCGTCCGTTGCGCTTAGGTCTGAGGTTGAGGCCGGCTCTAGGTTTTGGTAGGTGTCAATATTTGTAGGAGTTTCTGCAGATATTTTGATGACACTCTTCTCCTTGTCTGCTCTTTGCCAAGAGGCACCAAGTACTAGTAGGAAGGAAATGAAAAGAGCTAGCGTGACACGTGTTCGCATATTGCTCTTATTATATCAGAGCAATACAGACAAAATTATCTTTATATATAAAGAGTGGATACCAGAACCTTGATAAATTTTCTATCAAGGTTTATCTAAGTTTGAGGCTGAGACTCTTCCAACCCTCGAGATCGACATCCTCTGCCCTGGTGTTCTCATCTAGCTCAAGTTCTGTAAATATTTTTAAAACTTTAGCCTTGTCGAAGACTCTACCCAGATTTGATGACAACTTCTTCCTCTTTGAGGCAAAGCCCGATCGCAAAACATTGAAGAAATGCTCTTCCGACACACCGTTTTCCTTAAAAAACTGCTTAGATATGCCGTATATCGCCAAAATCGCCGAGTCTACCGAAGGTGCTGGTACAAATGAGCCGGCTTTGACTGTATCTATAAACCTAGGCTCACCATAAACTTTGACCGAAATAGAGAGGATACTCTCTTTGCCCTCCTTGGCAACGATTCTTTCTGCTACCTCCTTTTGAACTAAAATAACCATTAATTCTGGCTGATTCGAGGCCGAAAGGAATTTCTCTAATATTGCCCCAGTGATGTTGTAAGGAATGTTGGCTATGAGTTTGTACCCATCTTTGCCAGGAGTGAATTCCAAAATGTCTCCATGGACTAACTCAAGCCCACCCTTCTCAATCTGTATTTTGAAGGTTGTTTGTAGTTCTTTGTATAGCTCGTCGTCCTTCTCTACCCCAATGACCTTGGCGCCTGATTCTAGTAATTTTGTTGTTAGGGCACCAAGACCTGGGCCGATCTCTAATACCTTGTCGCCAAAGGCAAGCTCACCGGATTCGATTATCTGGTTTAATGCCTTCTCTGACTTCAAAAAGTTTTGTCCTAGGGATTTCTTGGCGTACATGTACTTATACTCTACTTAGTTGGGCTAGAAGTCTATCTTGTATAGAAGATCCTTCTTGCTATCTCTTCTTATTACAGAGCCTTCATCCCAAAATTCCTCCTCCGTTAATTCTTCCGGGATGTCGAAGATAAACTCCGATGGTAAGTTTGTCTCTCTCTGGCCAAAGATTGTGCGCACTTGTGCATAGGTCAAGAAGAGTTTTCTCCTTGCTCGGGTAACAGCAACATAAAAGAGCCTCCTCTCCTCTTCTCTCTCCTCGGCAGTGATGTTTTCTCTTGTGATCTTGTTGTGTGGGAAGAGTCCATCTTCGAGTCCAGAGATAAAGACGACATTAAACTCTAGCCCCTTTGATGCATGGACTGTCATCAGCTTCACACCATTTTTCTCCTTCTTTTTGTTATGGTCCCTGTCGAGATCGTCTTGGTCGCTCTGAAGCGCTGCATCTTTGAGGAAATTTTCTATCGCCTCACCTTGAGGTAAGTGGTCGTATCTAGAGGCAAAGGCCACAAGCTCAAATGCATTCTCTAGCCTCTCTTGGTCTTCGTCTCTTCCGGCTCGCCATTCTGCTTCTAGTCCAGAGCTTTTGATAATGTGGTTTATGACTTCGCTTGGTTTCAGTTCGTTTGCTACTTTGCCGATTTCTAAAAGCATCTTTCTAAAATCATCGATCTTCACCCTTGTGCCAGCAGGCAAACTGGCTTCATCACCAGAAAATATTTTAGCTACTGTTGTTTTACCAATACCGCGAGTGGGTACATTGATGATCCTCTTCACATCCGCCAGTGCGTCGGGGTTTAGTCCTGCTCTTAAGTAGGAGATAATGTCCTTCACTTCCCTCCTCTCGAAGAAGCGGGTTCCAAGTAGTTGGTATGGTATTTGGTGGCGAAGAAACGCTTCCTCAAGTACTCGAGACTGGAAATTCGCTCTATAGAGAACTGCCATCTCCTCAGCCTTCTCCCCTGTAGCAATTAATTCTTTGGCTTTAGTTGCTATAAAGTCTGCTTCGGATATCTCATCAAATGTAGAAAGCGTACTTATCTTTTCGCCTGCGCCGCTTTGGGTGAATAGGTTCTTCTCAACTCGGATTTTATTTTTCTTGATGATAGTATTCGCCGCCTCAAGAATAGTCTTGGTTGATCTGTAGTTCTCCTCCAGCAAAATTATTTTGGTTTCTGGGTAATCCTTTTCAAATTTTAGAATATTCTGGATATCTGCTCCGCGCCACGAGTAAATGTTTTGGTCGATGTCCCCAACTACAGTGATGTTCTTCTTCTCGCTTGTTAGTAGTCTGGCAATTTCATACTGTACTTTGTTGGTATCTTGGTACTCATCTATATGTATGTATTCCCACACTTTTTGATAATGCTCTCTGATTTTCGAGTTATTTCTAAGTAAACGGACTGTTTTGAGCAAAAGATCATCGAAGTCGAGTGCACTATCTCGTTTGAGTATCTTCTCGTACTCTTGCCACACCGACTTAACTGTTGAGGCAAATTGACCCCCCTCTTCGTGCGCCATGTATTCCTCCGAGGTAGTGTCTCTTCCCTTCTCCTTCGAGATTATGGAGAGGATACGGTCTGGCTCATGTGTCTTTGGGTCAAAACCAGTATTAACCAACGCCTCCTTGATAGCTCTTTTGGCATCATCCTTATCGAAGATGGTGAAGTGCCTTGAGATACCTAGTACTTGGCTGTTTTCCTTGAGTATATGAACCCCAAGTGAGTGGAAAGTCGAGACAAATGGCCTCTCGGTCATTGAGATTGGCTTATTGAGGTCTTTGTCGTCCTCAAGCATTTTCTCCACCCTCTCCCGCATCTCTTTGGCCGCTTTGTTGGTAAAGGTTATGGCCAAAATGGAGGAAGGTGCTACCCCATGCTTCACTAAATTCCTTATTCTCTCAGCTATGGTCTTGGTTTTGCCGGCTCCTGCTCCAGCCAAGATAAGGAGGGGTCCCTCTAGGGTCTCGACAGCCTCTCTTTGTCTTTCATTTAGTTCGATCATTTTATAGAGGAATAATAACACGGCTTTTAAAATATGGCTTATTTGGAGGCTTTTTTGACCCTATTAGGACACAAAATACCCCACTTTACCCTTCCAGACACCTTGATAATCTGGTATAATTAACTCCTACCGAAACAGGAGCCAAGACCGATGTCAGATCTAAAAGTTTAACCCCTAGTTTATTACTCAGTTCAAGGATTCGAACATAGTTTCTCGTCACAAAGTAGCCACGCTACTCCTTTTGCTCGTGCTCACACTAACCTTGAACCTAAGCGTTACTGAGGCTCAGGGTGAGAAGGTGGTCCGCATCCCAAGAGTCGTTAAGTCCGAGAACTCACAGAATATTGAACTTCTTAGGGGTTCTTCGAATATAAATCCCCACCCAACCCAGGGCTCTTACCTAGCGGTTGTAGATAACAGCGCACTTGTCTCTCAGTCCACCCCAGATGCAACTACCTTTGCTGAACAGGGATTGTCTGGCTCAGGCCAAATTTCTGTTTATGTTGTTCGCGAGGGTGATACTCTCTCGACTATCGCAAAGATGTTTAAAGTCTCTATAAATACTATTGTCTGGGCAAACGATATTAAGGGTGGTTTAATCAAGCCTGGTCAGACCTTGGTTATTCTCCCAATATCTGGTGTTAAGCATATTGTAGCTAAGGGCGACACAATCGATAGTATAGCCAAGAAGTACAAGGCGGATGTTGCTGAAATACTTTCATATAACGACTTAACTAAGTCTTCGAAATTATCTTCAGGCGACGAGATTATTATCCCAGACGGTGAAGTAACCTCAGTTGTAACCTACTCATCTGGATCTGGCTCATCAAACACCTCTGTTGCATCGGGTTACTTTGCGCGACCAATCCAGGGTGGTAGGAAGACTCAAGGTCTACATGGTCACAATGGTATAGATATCGGTGGTTCGATCGGCACTCCAGTGCTCGCTTCTGCGGCTGGTAATGTGATTATTGCAAGATCGAGTGGTTACAATGGTGGTTATGGTCTATATATAGTAGTGAGTCACCCTAATGGTACTCAGACTCTATATGCCCACCTCTCTGCGGTGAATGTTTCGGTTGGTGACAAAGTAAGTAAGGGCCAGGTAATAGGTAAGCTCGGCAACTCTGGTAAATCTACTGGCCCACACCTCCACTTCGAAGTTCGCGGCGCAAGGAATCCTTTCTAAATCTACAAATCAAACTTTTTTGGACGGTACTCGACTGCTTCTAGAATGTGTTCGCGCTTGATCTCTTCTGAATTTTCTAAGTCTGCAATGGTGCGAGCAACCTTTAGCATCCTGTGATACACACGAGGTGAGAAGTTGAGTCGCTCGGCAGCCATGTTGAGTGTCTGCCTTGCTTCGTCGTTTAGGGGTACGAAGTTGATGAGGTCTCGTGCACTCATCTCGGCATTCTTCTTAATCTTACTTTTATCTCCGAATCTATTGGCCTGATTTTCTCTAGCATCTTTTACTTTGTTTCTGTACACCTCGCTCTTGTCACCCTCGCCAACTCCCGAGAGATCTTGAGGCAAGACTCTGTCTACCTCGAGCCATAGATCTATGCGGTCTACTATTGGGCCAGACATTTTCCTCCTGTATCTCTGTAGTGCACTTGGTGTGCAGACACATTGCTTACCTTTGAAGCCGAAGTTCCCACAAGGACAGGGATTCATCGCAGCGACGAGTATCACATCTGCAGGGAAACGCGCCGTACCTTTGGCCCGTGCAACCGAGATCACCTTGTCTTCAAGTGGCTGTCTCAAGCTCTCTATGACTCTCCTCTCAAATTCCGGGAATTCATCCATGAAGAGTACTCCTCGATGAGCCAGTGTAACCTCACCCGGCTTCGGTGTAGCTCCTCCACCCACAAGTGAAACATAGGATGATGTGTGATGCGGAGAGCGGAATGGTGGTGTGGTAATGAATTGTTTGAGTACGCCAGCCACAGAGTGTATGGAGGTTGCCTCGAGTGCTTCGTCGAAGGAGAGTGGCGGGAGGATGCCAGCGAAGGCCTTGGCGAGCATGGTCTTACCGGTACCGGGTGGTCCATACATGGCCACATTGTGTCCGCCCGCAGCCGCAATTAAGAGTCCTCGCTTGGCCCTCTCCTGCCCACGCACATCACTGAAGTCAGTTCGCACATCCTCAGTATTCTCGCT
>CAYOGJ010000006.1:0-484 GCA_964403655.1 uncultured Candidatus Saccharibacteria bacterium
TTTTTGTCTGTACCCACAAACTTGTTAATTAATTCCCCCCTCTCTCCCTTCATGATGGAGAAATCTGTTTCTCTGCTAGATGAGTGATGGTCGTTGTAAAGCTTACCTAGACTATTGTTCATTTAAGTAATTTGATTATTGTTTCAATTGTTTTCTCTAAACTATGACTCTCAACATAAGTCCTAAGTTTAGATGTAAGGTTATTTTTATCAAGCTCGCTCATTATCAAAGCATTTTTTAGCTTTTCGGCAAGATCCGTCTTGTCACCTTCGCTGAAAATCAGATCGCTCGGCAATACACCCACAAAAGACCTGTTCGAAACAACTGGTAGAGCACCGGAGGCCATAGTGGAGAAGACGGTCTTATCAAGTGATCCAGAGTTGGTTAAATTCACGCATATTTCGTGAGAGTGATAGAACCTGGGCGTCTCTGGGTTGGGTACTGCGGGGTGAAATTCTACCTTCCCCTTATTCTCGAGGCTTGA
>CAYOGJ010000006.1:527-9727 GCA_964403655.1 uncultured Candidatus Saccharibacteria bacterium
CTCGTTGCCAGGACTCGGATCTCCAACGATATTCGCCTTAAAGCTAACCCCCTCAGTATCTAGCAAGTCCAAGGCCTTAATTAATAAATCAATGTTCTTAACTGGATCAACCCTACCAATACTCAATATTGAATTTGGAATGCGTTTTGACTCACCCACGAGTTTAAATTTACCAACATTTATACCAGCGGGAACTATTTTGGTTTTCTTAAATCTTGCTGTGTAGGAATTAGGCGACGTACAAAAAACTACGTTAGACAACACTACTGAGATTGGTGTCTTCCAAGTACCGTGAATATGGTTTCTAAACAAACCAATTTTCTTACCTATCAACCTCCACCAAAGACCTGCTAGGAGTACGTACTCATCGTTCATATGCACAAAGACCGCGTCGTAATTCATTCTCTCTTGCCATATATATCTGTAAAAGCGAGAGACGTACTGCGAGCGTGACCTATGTGCCTCCTTACCCATAGACAGAACCTTAACATTATTAGGCAGGCTATGATCTCCCTCCTCAAGGCAAATAACAGTTACTTTATTAGCATGTTTCGCGAATTCCTCCACCCAAGCATGATAGGTGCCTAAAGTAGAATCCTTACGATCCATTTTTTGTGTGATGACTAGTAAGTTCATGTTTTTTCCGCTAGGTTTTCCCACGATTCTTTTAGTCTAATCAAAAACTCTTCCCTTCCATTTATCCTAAGTGCCTCTTTGAGATTCTTCCCCAATTCTTCACGAATACTTTTGTTCTGTAATAAATAATTTATCCTCTTAGCAAAAGTTTCGACATCCTCTGCCCTAGCTATTTCAGGAAAATTTTCTGCAACCCCTGTTGGTGTAGAAACAGCAGGCAAGCCACACATAGCTGACTCAACCAGAGTCATGCCATACCCCTCAAAACTCGAAGCTTGTACAAGCAAATCTACACTTTTGTAATACGATAATACATCTTCCTTCCAACCCTCAAAAAAAACTCGATCATCAATTCTTAACTTCTTTGTGAGATCTTTAAGGTTTTGCATTTCAATACCAGACCCAACAATTACGAGCGCGGTATCTCTAACCTCAACCATCGACTCAATAATGGTGGGTAGGTTTTTCTCTTTGGTTAGTCTTGAGACTGTTAGCACAATATGTTTAAATTTCTTGAATCTCTCATCTTCTCGCAAGTTAAAATTGGGTTCACCGACAAATCTACTGTTATCTATATAGATTGGTAGGACTGATATCTTTTTATCATCAACACCATACTTCTCCACAATTTTATTACCAAGACTTGGTCTAACTACTCTTATGGCATCTGCATTGAGGAAAATATTTTTTGAGAAAAACTTACGAACACTATTTAATGTTCCAGAGAAATAAGGCGAAAACATGTCGGTGTGTAACTGAACCTCAATTGGCATACCCTTCTCTCTCTTTAACCTCATACCAACCCAGCCACACTCAAATGGATCTTGAGTTGTAATAATGTCGCAATCTATCTTCATCCCCTCTTTAACAGCATCAAATGGACGGAGGAATCTGTTCCAGGAATTAGTTGGGTGAACGAAAACCTTGTCGGAAAGTTTGGACTCTTTTAATCCATGTTTTCTATCTGTTAGTAGGATTATGTGGAGACTCTCCACTAATTCCCCATACTCCTTCATACGAGCCGAAACTGAGCTCTTAGGAGCTAAAATTTGCCTATCTGTTGAGATCATTAGAACCCTTAGGCCTTTTGCTTGCATTATCTCAATTATAGCTTTATTTTGAGCCTTTTTGAAGGTATAATCGATATCATGAAAATCGTCTTGGCGACCCCTATTTATCCCCCCGAAATTGGCGGTCCAGCCATATATATCAAGGAATTATGCGAAAGAATACACAAACAACACGATGTTACTGTAGTGGCTTATACAGATGTAAAAACACCCTTTCCTAACACCAGACTGATATCTGTAAGTAAGCGACGCAGACTACCCGTTAGACTAATAAAATTCTTTATCTCGATTTGGAATGTTTCTAAGAATGCTGATCTTATTTATGTCCAAAATGCCATGGCAGCTGGATTACCTGTAGCATTAGTGAGTATCTTAAGAGGTAAGCCTTATGTTCTAAAATTTGTTGGTGACGAGGCATGGGAAAGAGCGAGCCAAAACAGAAAAACCGATAAAAGACTTGAGGAGTTTCTAAGAGACCCTGAAGGTGGCTTTAAGATCAGATTAATGATGTGGATCCAAGGGTTTGTATTAAGGCATGCGACAGTTGTTACAACACCTTCAAAATACCTGCTGGAAGAAATAATCAGGGCGTATGGGGTGAAAAAAGCTAGAGGTGAAGTGAACTACAATGCCGCAGAAGAACCACAAATCCTTCCATTCAAAGCAGAGAGAAAAAAGCATCAGATCGCAACTACAGCTCGCCTAGTAGCTTGGAAAGGAATCTCCGGGATAATAAAAGCCTTATCAATAGTTAAGAAAAATTTCCCTGACGCCACCTTAGTTGTTGCAGGAGATGGACCGGAAATGAGTAACTTAAAAGAACTAGCAAAGACATTGAAGGTTGATAGCGATGTAAAGTTCTTAGGAAACATATCTCGCGCAGAAACCTGGCAACTAAGAAAGAGTTCGGATATATATGTGCTTAATTCTACTTATGAGGGTCTCCCCCACACAGTACTCACAAGTTTCGCTGCTGAAATACCCACAATTGCAACAAACATCTCAGGGACAAACGAGGCAGTTTATCACAATAAAACAGGCCTATTGATTGAGCCAGGCGATGACCAGGGTCTCGCAGAATCTATTGAGCTACTGTTCAACAACAAAAAGCTTGCTGATGATTTAGTAAGAAATGGATCAATAATGCTCAAAGAAAAATTCTCTTGGGAGAGCCATGTGGAGAAACTAAATTCTATTTTTAAGTCTGTTCTTTCTGAACCACACCACAAAGTTTGATACCCCTTTTTCCATACTAGTTTTTGGCTCCCAATTTAAAACCCTCTTGGCCTTAGTAACATCTGCGTAAGTCTGTTCAACACTAGCTTTTGCACTCTCTCTCGAAAACACAACCGCCTTCTTCTTGGTTGTTTTTTCTATTATCGAAAGCAACTCAACCAATGAAACTGGGTTTGAATTACCTATATTAAATATTTCAAACCCTCTAGTCTTCTTAAGAGCCAACTTAACAGCATCCACAATATCTCCAACATAAGTAAAATCTCTCTTTCTAACTCCTGTTCCAGACATCTCTATAGGCTTATTGTTTAATATACTTTCAACCCATTTATACAAAACTAGACTTGGTCTTAGACGAGGTCCATAGGCATTAAATATCCTAAAGCAAGCAATGTCCATGCCGTGATTAAAATGATAGGTGTATGCCAAAAGCTCACCTGCCTTTTTTGTAGCCGCATAAGGAGAGAGTGGCAAATCAGCTACAACTGTCTCAGCAAAAGGAGGATTAGTATTGTTTCCATAAACAGAAGAAGAAGAAGCGAAGATGAGGAGAAAGATACAAACTTCTTAACCTTATATACCCTAGCAAGCTCCAGGATATTTAGCAGACCACCGACATTTACAGTGACGTGCTCATGTGGTTCCAAAACTGAAGATCTTGTATCAGTCTTTGCAGCTAGATGCACAATGTACTCAGGTTTCTCCTTCTTAAAAATTTTCTCAAGTGCGGGCATGTCTCTGATGTCGGTTTTATAAAACTTAAATTTATTGCTCTTGTTGAGTAGGGACAAATTCTCCTTCTTGTACTTAGGGTCATATGTTGGATCAAGATTGTCGACAACTACAACTCGACTGTAAGCCTTATCCTTTAAGAGGCTTTCGCACAGATGTGAACCTATAAACCCCGCTCCTCCTGTAACTAAAATTGTAGACATAAATTGCTTAGATAGCGCAACTACTATAAGATAAATTTGCTATTAAATCAAACCAGAAACTCGAGGAAATTTCTAGTATTTTAGGTGTTTTAGGCTACAAATTGGAGCCCGAACAACCCCACTTAAGTGACGAGGGAATCTTGTTAATGAGAGACAAAAGGGTTCTCGTTGCCAGAAATAAAGATGATGAAAAAGTTATAGTTAAAATCAGTGATTCACCAAATGGTAAAAGGGAAATATCAAGCGAAAAGGAAATCCAAGACGCTTTAACAAAAGCTGTGTTCTCGCAAGAAAACATATTCTTTCCAAATGAAGTATTTTATGGTGAAAGTAATGGTTTTCTTATTCGAATAACCAATTTTATAGATCAAGAAAAGGTATTTGGTGCTCACACAATAGAGGAACAATTTTTTATGATCATGCGAGAGTTCGAGACACAAGAGAGCTTCTATGCAAACACTTTTGAACATATAAACATGATCAAAAACGTTTTCTCTGTGACAAACTCAAAAGACTATGTGACAAGGTTCAGTAATTTTGATGTTGGTCCGAGTAAATCCAATGCGCTCGAATTACTAAAAACAAATAAAGATTTGATGGAAACCCGTTCCAACTATCTTACTCACACAGACTTTGTGCCTTCAAATTTTAGAGTGGTTAGAAACAAGATCTTTATGATCGACCTTTCTTCTATGCATTTTGCTAATAAATATGAAGGGTTAGCCAGATTCCTTAATTGGTGCATAATCCATAATCCGCAACTTGAAACTCTAATCTGTGAGTATATTAAGAACAGTCGAGGTGAAGAGGAATACCTTTGTCTAAGATTAATGAGAATATACAAGGCAGGATTTTTGATCAACCATTATAATGTGACACTCAGCAAGACCACTGGAGACCTATAC
The DNA here is from genome assembly GCA_964403655.1 of uncultured Candidatus Saccharibacteria bacterium. Classification (GTDB taxonomy): domain Bacteria; phylum Patescibacteriota; class Minisyncoccia; order Phycocordibacterales; family Zambryskibacteraceae; genus JAIFWN01. The sequence goes on from CAYOGJ010000006.1 coordinate 5,310, forward strand.
ACATTGACCAAAAGAAGGTTGGAATTATGGCAGAAGATAATAAAATGTTTAATCGAAGACTCATCCATTCCACTAGACCTAATAGATGATTATAAAAAAGATAGAAATGAGTTAAGATCAGCAGGAGAATTGAAGCGTCAAAAAGAATTCAACATTTTATGATCAATCTAAAGGAAATCTCTCAAATTATTGAGTCTATTGGTTACTTGTTAGAAGACGAGCAACCCCACATAAGTGGAGAGCGCTTCCTTATGTCTAAGGAGAAATACGTCTTGGTTGCCAAAAGATCTACTGACGGCAAGAAAGTTATATTCAAAGTTGGCAGATCTGATGAGGGCAAACGAGAGATTAATAATGAAAAAATGGCTCGTGATCTGCTAAGTTCAATAAATTTTGCCAGAAAAAATGTTTTATTACCAAAGGAGCTTTACTACGGCGAGATGGGTGGACTTGTTTTATGGGCGACAGAGTATATAGAGCAGGAAAAAGTTTTTGTGGCTCACACAAATGAAGAACAGTTCTTCTTGATTTTGGGCGCTTTCGAGGAACAAGAGGCTTTCCACGCTACTACATTTGAACACTTGAGCACGGTCAGAAAAATCTTCCCTATCCTACAGGGCCAAGAGTACTTTAAGGAGTTCGATGGGTTTAAACAAACAATTACTTCAAGTACCAATATTCAAGGCTTAACCGAGACAATGGATAGATCATCGACACTACTCAGGGCACACAAAAGTACCATAGACAAACACTCAAACTATCTTACTCACACAGATTTTGTGCCTCACAATTTTAGAGTTAGAGACAGACAAATATACATGCTCGACTGCTCACCAGAATATAGGACTGTACACTACATGGTCATACATAACCCAGAGCTCGAAAGGCTCTTGAGCGACTACGTGAGAAAAAACAGAGGCGAGGAAGAATACCTCAATCTAAGACTGATGAGAATATATAAGATTGGTTTTCTTCTAGATTTCTATACTAAGTCGATCGAGAAAACCGAAGGTGATCTTAAAGAACTTACACTAGAACGCATAAACTTCTGGCACCAAATATTAAATTTTATTCTCGATGACCAAGAAATTCCGAGCAACTATGTGACAGAGTACAAAAACAAAAGAGACAACCTAAGAAGTGAAGAGGAGAAGAAGCGCCAGCGCGAATTTGCTGTGGCTTAAATCAAAATCGGCTTAAGAGCATTTAGGGTTTCCTCTGAGTTGACTGCGACTATCTGCTGTTTTTCTTTAGATAAACTGCTTATTGGCACACCTCCCTTGCCCAAGATTAGCCCTCCGGCCTCGTACAAGAGCCCTACAGCTGCAGCAATATCAATAGTGGTGAGAGTGCCGTAGATATTGGCCTCTACTCGACCAGAAGCTACAAAGCACATGTCGAGTCCTGAACTACCAAGGTTTGCACACTTCACCCCATTTTGAAGCAAGTATTTATATGACTCTGCTCCCCAATTCCAAAGATCTTTGTTTCTCCCCGCTCTAAGCAACATGTAAGACTCACTCAGATTTGTAATGCTCGATACTTTTATTGGTCTGCCGTTTAGGTAAGCCCCCTTCCCCTTTTGGAAACTATATAATTCATCTGTTACAGGGTTATAAAGCGCTCCAACTACAGGCACCCCCTTCTCTACATACTGGTGCCATCTATTGGATCAAGAGACCAAAATGATCCGGAGGAAATGTCTTCGTGTGTGGCCTCCTCTGAATATATTGCCTCGCCAGCGAACCCCTCTCGTATCCTAGTACTCAAAAATTCGCTAATCTCCAAGTCGGCTTTAGTAACAATGTCCAATGGATTACCATCCTTAAAAGATTTCTCAATATCTGTATGTACATACTCTTGGAGCTTCCACCCAGCCTCCTTAACCAGTCCTAATATAAAGTCGTATCTATTTTGCATAGGGCAAATATAACATGAAATATGGTTATGTTAGGATGATCAAATATGATGAAAATCGAGAATTTTTCTCAAGGGAAGAATTCGACTAGAAATGAAGACTTATTTGGATTCAATGAAAAATGTTTTGTGGTTGCAGACGGAGCCACAGACAAGAGCGGCCAAGAATATAATGGACAAACGGGCGGAGAGTTAATATCCAGACTTGTAGTCCAAGAATGTCTCGACACTAACCTTAATGGGATAAAACTGGTAAATCATTTAAACCAGAAAATTTCTGAGTTATATAACAATTTACAAATAACACCTCTCATTGCTGACCCAAAATTTAGATTTGGATGCTGTTTTGCTTGTGCTAGATTACTCGATGACCATTTGATTATCACCTCACTTGGGGATGTGGGGTTCAGAATAAATGAAAAAGAGGTCCACCAAAACTTCAAACAAATCGATATCAGTAACTCGGAAGCAAGATCAGAATACATCAAAAGAACAGGGGATATACTAGGCTCAAGGGAATACATAGAACCGTTGCTATTAAAACAATTTGAATATAATACAAAAGTTCCAATTTTGGAATTTCAAAAAATGATAGAGAGGTAATGGGTTATGGAGTTTTGGATGGGACCCAAACACCAGAAAAATTTATATATACATTTACATATAAATCAAAAGAAATTTCTGTATTAGAGCTTTTTTCTGATGGATATTTTGATATCCCTCAACACGCTACTATAAAAGACTGGGAAGAGTTACATGAAAAAGTACAGAGAGAGGATCCCGATAAATACAAGAAATATAAATCAACAAAATCGGGTGATGACAGAACAATTCTTATAGTTAATTTCTAAAAGAAAATGACCAGTACCTTTTGAGTACCGGTCATAGTTGTGTTTCTTTGTTGCCTAGAGAATGAAGTTGTCTGCCATCTCGATTCCTCCCCCAGTGATACCCTTGTGGGCTCCACCACCAGCCGTGAGCACTTCGGTCTCAGTCAGAAGTCGAATCGCATCAGACACCTCCATCTTCCTGAAGATCTCGTGCGACACGACGAGATTGAAGCGATGGAAGAGTCGCCGACTCGGCACTCCCTCCTTGGCCAGCGAGGAAGTCCCCGGACCATCGGAGAATGGTTGCTCTACCGTGTCCACGAATTCGACTTGGATGCTCTCAGCCTCATCAGGAGTAAGAACCGGAGGGATCTCCATCACTTCTCCGTTGCCCTTGAGTTCGACTGTCGAGAGTTCTTCCACGAGCTCTCTCCGAGGATCGATCTCAAAGTACTTCGGATCACGCTTGCGGAAGAAGTCGAAGATCTCCCGAAGATGCGAGTCATCGACCTCGAACCGAGCATCAATGTGGCCCTCCTGACTCTTGTGGAAGGCCTCAGCACCGAATCGCTCTTCGAGATACTTCTGACCCTCTTCGGTAAGTTCCGCAGCTCCACCGATCGGCTGGAGACGCTTCTGCCCCTTCTTGTTGTAGAGCGAAGCACTCAGGATTCCGACATACTGGACATAATCTCCTTCTCCGATTGGAGTCAGAAGACCAAGAACCAAGTTGCCGATCGAGACACGAACACGCATGAATCACCCTGCCCTTAGGCTTTGTTGGTTGAAAGACCTGTTACTAATATAATTATATAACTAAATTAGGCTATTTGTCAATAGCACTAAAACACTCGTTTCTTCATCTCTTCAGCTAACATATTCCAGTCATATTTCTCCTTAGCTAGGCGCTTACCGTTGGCTATTAAGGTCTCTCTTAGCCTCTCATTTTTCACCAGACGCTCTACTGCTCTAGCTATGGCCTTATAGTCTCTAGGGGGCACAAATAGCCCTGTAGGGGGCTTATGGGAGCTCTTGTCAGGATCCACTAAGAAGTCGACTATACCCCCCACTGGAGTGGCTATTACGGGGAGTCCTGCAGCCATCGCCTCTATGAACGAGTTCCCCATCCCCTCAGTAAGCGAGGGTCTTATAAAGATGTCTGCGCGATGCAGAAACTTAGGTATTTCCGCCTGATTCACGAAGCCCACAAACTGCACCCTATTTTCCAAACCAAGACTTCTAGCGACACCTCTAAGTCTATTATCAAGTGGACCAGATCCTAAAACCTGAAAACTAATGTCCTTAGATAGAAGTGACATAGCTTTGATGATATCTTCAACTCCGTTCTTCTTCACCAATCTTGAAGTGGTGATAAGAATTGTTTTTCCCTCATTCTTTATTCTTAATTCCCTATTCTCGAATTTATTTGTATCAACTCCATTTGGTATCACCTCTACCACACCTCTATAACCCATATCCCTCGCCCACTCAGCCAAGTAGTTTGAGATAGCATGGATCTTGTCGGCCTTAGCAAAAATCTTTTTGAAAATTGGATAAACAAATAAAACTTTTCTTTTTATATACGAAAGTGAATCACCCTCTTGAAGAGTCAGCACAAACTTAATATTTTTGTTTATAAGTTTGAAGAAAAGTCCCGCGAAGCCTGCCCAG
>CAYOGJ010000006.1:9737-11610 GCA_964403655.1 uncultured Candidatus Saccharibacteria bacterium
CATGATGCTCCAGGCATGGGTGTATCTCCTTCCCCTGTTCAACCTCCAGGCTTTAAATAATGCAACGAGCGGAAAGAGGTGCTTTGGCCCACTCACTCTATAAACATTTACATTTCCAATCTTCTCCTCGGTTTTGTGGGATTTGTCGAAACGAAGAGTGACCATGTCAAATTCAATATCCTTTAATCTGTCGGTAACCTCCCTCACTGCCACTTCTGCTCCACCAACTAGTGGATAGTATGCAATAGAAAATATTAAAACTCGTTTATTTTTACTCGACATCTAGAAGGGCTTTGAGTTCGGCCTCGGGAATTTCTTTAGGCTTTTTTGGTGCTTCGACCTTCTCCTCAACCTTCGGAATTGGTGCTGGTGCTAACTTAACCTCCATAGTGGGTTGTTTAATAATAGAAGATAAAGCGTTTCTAAGATCACTTACATTCTTTTCCGATACTGGTCTCTGATTATTAGATTTTTGCTTAATAGCATCAAGAGACAGGCTCTTGAGTGGCTTGAAGTCATCTTGTGGTTCTGCCAGTGGAGGTGATACAAATTTTGGTTTAGGTTCTGGAACGAAAACTGGTTTACCCGCTTTTTGTGCTTCTACCTTTGGTGCCTCATATTTAGGTTTAGACTCTCTCCTTTCCTCTCTTGGTCGATCATTTCTCCTTTCTTCCCTTTTAAAACTGTCTCTTTTCTCCCCCTTAGGTGGTTTAGGTATTGTGACCTGACCCTCCTCATGCCAAGCAAGAATCTTCTTCTCCACCTCGGCCTTTGGTTCTGCATAAACTCGTCTTGAGTTGCGTATAATCTCATCAACTGAAGAAACCTCTGGCTTCGCTATCGGGGGCAAGGTGCTGGCAGAAAATGGTTGGGAGCCAATGCCATCAATCATGAGCTTCAAATAAATTTGGTATGACCCTAGGTTGACCAAGTCCTCTGCGGTGAATGTCGGAGCAAACTCCTTCTCAAGAATCTCCGCATCATAAGCACCGACTCGGAAAGTGATCATAGTACCCACGTTACCGAAGACAGCGGCTCTCACCTCTTCTTCCATCTGCTCTATATACTGGTGAGCAATGGTTAGATTGAGTTTGTACTTTCTCGCTTCGGAGAGAATATCGGCAAACGATTCATTTGCAAAAGATTGGAATTCGTCTACATACAAATAAAAGTTCGGTAACTTATTTAAATCAGATTCCTTCGTGTCCGCGCGACTCATTGCAGCAAGATAGATCTTAGTGATGAGCATCGAGCCAATAAGGTTTGCGTTAGCCTCACCCACTCGGCCCTTAGATAAGTTGATGATCATGATCTTCCCCTCATCCATAAGCTTTCTAAAGTCGAAGGACGATCGCTTCTGTCCGATAATATTCCTCACCAAAGGGTTTGAAGTGAACTGACCAATCTTGTTTTGTATTGCTGGCGTAGCTTCTGCTGCAAAGCGTTCCGTGTAGTTGGCAAACTCTTGAGTCCAATAGGTTTTTACCGATGAGTCAGTGACATTAGCTACCACCTTGTCTCTGTATGCTTTGTCGGTAAGCATCCTGTTGATACCAAGCATCGTTGATTCTGGATACTCAAGAAGAGCCAGAATAGTGTTTTGAAGAATGTACTGCATTCTGTCGGAGAAGCTCTCCTCGCCGAAAAGCTTTTTAAAAGCACTCATGAGACCACTCACCACCAAGTGACGCTTGTCTGGACCGACGTCCTCCATGACATTAAAAGAGATTGGATGCTCAGTATCGAAGGGGGCAAAGTACACCACATCCTTAATGCGCTCTGGTGGTACATACTCTAGGAGTAAGTCAGCTGTCTTTCCGTGTGGGTCTATGAAGGCCATGCCCTCGTTGCCCTTAATGTCTTGCACGGCCAT
>CAYOGJ010000006.1:11620-13299 GCA_964403655.1 uncultured Candidatus Saccharibacteria bacterium
AAGGTCGACTTACCCATACCGGTCTTACCTATCACGTAGACATGCTTAAGTCTGTCCTTAGCTTTGATGCCAAAGGCTACCCGCTTGTTCCGAGAGTCGGTCTCGGCGAAGTATGTAATCTTCTCCGGATTGTACATTTACTCATATTATACAACACAAGCTTGATTTTGGCTTAGATAAAAGATAATCTTTCGAGCAGACTAAACAGGAGATAGCATGACAAATATTGCTGAGTTCTTGGCTAGACAGAAGCGGGTCCAAGAAGAGAACGAACAACGTACCCAGGCTGTGTTCGATGAGTTCCTAGCAGGACTCACTTCATCCAAAGATCTTGTCGAGGTTTGGGGACACCACTTCAACCAGGATCAGACAAATAAACTCATTCAACTCTTCCATCATTTTTTGGAAGCTGAGTCATCTGTGGTTAAGAGCGCTGCGGAATTGAGTGATCTCTGGCGTCCAATCTTGAATCTTCCCTCCTTGCACAAACCGTTCTTTCTCATGCCCGTCTTGGATATCTACAGAAAGCACCAAGAAAGACTAGAGCACCAGTAGTTACTGGTGCTTTTATATAACTAAATTTCTTTTAGATAAGCCTCTCTCGTGTACTTGTTAGATGCATCCCAGAAGAGCCAGCCTGTTAGACCCGAATCATAAGTAGCCTTCATCTGTGCTTGAACCTCAGTCACTCCATACTGTGCACCTAAGTCGAAGTCTTGGAGCCACGGTTTTAATTTAGAGGGAGTCGAGGTAGCAATCCCCAAAACAACTCTCTGAGCAGCCTCTCTCTTCACAGCACTTTCCATCGAATACTTCACGATCTCATAAGGATGCGTGGCAGGATCGCCGAAACCTCCAGAATTGAATGAATAGTGAGAAGGGTAGACCATGGGATAAACATAGTCAAAGTAAGGCAAAACCTTCTCCAAAACCTGACCTATCCCTAAGTCGTCGCTTAATAGTGTAGCGTAACCAAATATATCTGCAGAAGTCTTAACTCCTGTGTCCTTCAAATTCTGATGAAGGTATGAGAAGAAGCTCTCAAGCATCTCAGATTTAGTTGAAGTACCTACGGTTAGAGAGTACTGTGCATCATCCATATTTCCATCTGATGGGTAACGAATGTAATCAAAGTTTATTTCATCGAAACCGAGTGCATAACTTTTTTTAGATAGATCTATTATGTAGTCCCAGTACTCCCTTGCACCAACATCTATGAACGAAAGTCCTTTTCGATCCTTCCATACTCCTCCAGACTTAGACTGCACAGCAAGCTCTGGATGAAGCTTGGTGTAGTAAGGATCCTGAAAGACTGTAATTCTACCGATTACATAAATTTTACTTTCGTGTAGTTCACCAATAAACTCCATCATGTCTCTTACCTTGCAGCCAGCTGAATCAGTGGCTTGTAGTGATTCGTCGTATATAGATATTGTTCCTGAGTAGTCCTTAATATCTATAATGATGCTATTCAACTCAGTATCTTCAACAAACTTTCTGATCTCACTTCTCCAGGATGGAGTGCTCGCCACACAAGCTGTCATATATATAGCCTTCATTGGCTCTGGAGTAGACATGTGTCTGACGATAAATTTAGGTTTTTCGTCAGAAATGCTTACTCTCGCACCCTCTGTAGTAACTTTGTAATCTCTCTTAAGATAAGTTCGGCGCGCACATGC
>CAYOGJ010000007.1:0-11846 GCA_964403655.1 uncultured Candidatus Saccharibacteria bacterium
TTGATACGAAAGCAACCTGGGGTGGTGAATACCGAGGTGGGATACACCGGCGGAGAGAATGATAATCCAACATACGAGAACCACCCAGGTCACGCAGAGGCGGTCGAGATTGAGTACGATCCGACTGTGACTACATACAAAAATCTTTTGGATTTCTTCTTCCAGATTCACAATCCAACTACGCTAAATCAGCAGGGGAACGACATCGGCACCTCTTACCGCTCAGCAATTTTCTATAGCAATGAGGAAGAGAGAGAGAGGAGGCAGAGAAGTTTGTCAGGATTGTAGATGACTCAAAGAGATGGCCGAAGCCCGTAGTCACAAGTCTCGAGCCTCTAACGAAGTTCTACAAGGCCGAGGACTACCATCAAGACTACTTACAGAAGAATGTCGGAGGTTACACCTGCCACGCTATTTGGTTCGACAGCTATTTGAAGTAGTACCCTCAGTGTGGTATTAAATTGAGAGATCTTGTACTTAACCGGGGGAAACAATGGGAGTACACCAGAAGTTGAAGCGAGAAGACTTGAAGCCTGAAGTGTTCAAGTCTGTAAGCGAGCATCACCGCCTCGAGCTCTGCCCGAAGTGTGGGGAGAGAGTTGAGGAGCCGACATGCTTCCCGAAATTCAAGGAGCGTATGTATGGCATCATCGGGTCAGGGTCCATGAAGTCGGTTTGCACAAAGTGCAACATCGTTTGGGAACTCAATCTCGGTAATTGGAAGATCGAACATGGATACATGCTCCACCGCGAGGGTCATCGTATTTCGCTCAGAGCCTTCGCTAACTGCTTCTGCCACACATCTCTCATCGATCATGAGCCTGACGCAATCCAGATCCACGAAGGTAGGGATCACACACGCTTCGACTCCCCATGTGAATCGACAGCGAGACAAAGAGGGACCGTTATCATGAGAGCCGGTCCCGGTGGTGGTGCAAATTAAGGCCTCTTTGGAGGTCTTTTTCTTTAACAATGTAGAATAGAGTGTATTAATAAGTTAAATTCCTAATCTTATGAATAAGAAAGAAATATTTGCTCTAGTGGCTGTAGCCGTGGTTGGGGTCATCCTCTGGCAGGGCGGAATTATTGGCGGCGAGGTTAAGAATGTCGACACACTTTTTTCGGATAAGAATATTGAGGTCATTGCAGGGGAAGTAGATTATTTCAACGGAGTTAAGGGGTATTTCGTGAGACCTTCTAACGAAGCAGTGTACCCAGGAGTAGTAATGATCCACGAGAACAGGGGTTTAAGACCCGAGATCAAGCAAATGGCAGAAGAGCTCGCACGAGAAGGGTATATGGTGCTCGCAGTTAATTTACTTGATGGAGTAGCTGAAGATCAGACAGGAGCCAGAGCTCTTACCGCCAACTTCAAGCAAGAGGCGGGCACTCTCAACATGAGAGCGGCCGCAAGCTATCTCAGAGGCCTTGGGGCAACCAAGGTGGCCTCTTTGGGCTGGTGTTTTGGTGGTAGGCAGTCGGTAGAACTAGCTGTCTCTGGAGAGAAGCTAGATGCAACGGTGGTTTATTACGGCGGGGGCATGGCGACCTCTACCGCACGACTAGCGCCCATCAAATGGCCAGTACTTGGCATCTTCGGCAAGGAGGACACCGTGATCCCACTCACGATGGTGGCCGATTTCGAGAACTCGCTAAACACCTTGGGTATTACAAACGAGATCTATGTTTACCCTGGAGTAGGGCACGCCTTCGCCAACCCGTCAGGCACAAACTACGCACCAGCCGAGACCAAAGATGCTTGGCAGAAGACCTTAACCTTCCTTAATAAGTATTTGAAGTGAGGAAACTAGAGTGGATTGTGAAATCGTTTGAATGGTATATAGTAGATTCCAGACAGGTCCGATTGATTCGGGCATGGCACAGTGGAGGGACGGGTTATAAATAGAGTTAAAACTTAATTATTTAAAGCAAAGAAATGGATAGCAATATGCAAAGTGCTTGGTACAAAAACAAGGTAGTTCTCGCGGTAGTACTTATCGTCGTTGTCGCTTTGGGTCTAGTGCTCTTCGGCGGTGAGAAGGCTCCAAAAAATGAGGGTGGTGTAGTAGGAGAAGTTACAGAGAATACCAATGTAGAACCAAAGAGTGGTGAGATTGCGGTAACAGGCAAGCTCGGCTGTACTCCTCTTAAGAGCGGTGCACAACCATCAGCAGATCAATGTGTCCTCGGTCTAGTGGGTGATGATGGTAAGTTTTACGCTCTAGAGACCTCTAAGATTGAGATGGCTGAGAGTGGTATCGAACCAAACACTACCATCAAGATTGTTGGTGTTTACACTAAGGTAGATGCCGCTAGTGAGGAGGCAGGAGTTTTCAAGTATGACGGTGTGATGGCTGTTAGATTAATGGTTAAGAACTAGTAATATGCCAAAAGGTTTAGCAATTGCAGTTGTAGCGATCGCTCTTATAGGCGGAGGCTATCTGCTCAAAAATGGTGCACAACCTCAAATTGCTGCTACTACTGGAGAGGCCAATGTTGCCCTAGTCTCTTTCGAGGCTAGAACAGGTGAGATAGACGCAACTGGAGTACTCGACTGTACACCACACAAGAGTGGTAAGCCTGTAGCAGAAGGTGAGTGTGTTATGGGTCTTAAAGCAGATGATGGTAAGTTCTACTCTCTCGATACCTCAAGAATGGAGGACGCTAAGGGCGAAAACCTAAGTAAGGTAAGAGTGATCGGTACCTTCGTACCAACTGACGAAGCTAATCCAGAGGTTGGAGATTTCTCTTACGCTGGAGTGATCACGGTGAGAGCTATTGAGGCCAACTAAACTGACATGGGAATAAAATTTTAACTTAGTGTGCTAAGGTAAAACAGATAATTTTCTTCGCTCCGTGTGCGCGGAGAGCACGACGGGCGTCACTTAAGGTGGCGCCCGTTGTCGTTACACCGCCACTGAGGATTATGTTTCTCCCTCGCACAGACTCTGTTGTCTCCATGATATCTTTGGTGTTTTCCAACCTTCTCTTTTTGTTCTTTATCTTTGTTTGACTCTCGGTATGCACAACTCTTGAGAGAGCAGTGGGGGAGTATTCGAAAAAGTTTTCTGTATCAAATCTTTTGAGTTGTTCGCAGAGTAATTCTGTTTGGTTGTACCCTCTCTCAAGCCTGCGCTCTTTAGATATGGGTATTGGTATGAGGAGTGGGTCGACGAAATTGTCTGTTACCTCTTTGTCTAGTATTTCACTTGAGACTATATCGAAGAGTACTCGTGAAGTGGTCTCAATTACTTTCGCGTTCCTGTGATACTTTATCTCCCAGATAAGTTTGCGGACATTCGGGTCAGCATAATTCCAAATAGCAATGGTATCGTTTGAGATATTTTTTGCTGAAGTGAGTCTGCTTAAGAGCTCATCTTGTGAGAGTGACTCGAGGGCTAGCACTTCTTCTGTCTTGGGGTAGAGGAAATTGAATAAGTTAGAGAGTAAAGCTCTAAACATAATGTATAATAAGCATTATATGGCATTTCTCGGGAAGTTTTTCGGTAAGAAGGAGTCTCCATCCGTAGTTGGGATAGACATCGGCTCTTCTGCTATCAAAGTTGTTCAGATCAAGAAGAAGGGTGGACAAGCTGTGCTCGAGACTTATGGTGAACTGGCTCTAGGTCCATATGGAGGTGCTTCTATTGGTCAGGCAGTTAATTTGCCTCAGGAGAAGGTGGCCTCAGCCCTTTTTGATCTGATGAGGGAGAAGGAGGTAAACATTACCACTACTCAAGCGGGGGTCTCTATACCATTTGGTTCATCTTTAATGTCAGTTATAGAGATGCCTGAGGTGAGTCAAAAGCAACTCGAGGTGATGGTGCCGATAGAGGCGAGGAAGTATATACCCGTACCGGTAAATGAAGTAATGCTTGATTGGTCTGTTATCCCCAAGCCATCAAACCCAAATGATGATGAGGAAGAGGAGAAAAAGAATGCCCTGAAGCGCATTGATGTGCTTGTGGTTGCTATACACAATGACACTATTGCTCGGTATCAAAACATTATCCAAAAGGCAGGACTTGAACCAAGTTTCTTTGAGATCGAGATCTTCTCCACCATGAGGAGTGTGGTAGATGAGAGTCTGACACCTGTAATGGTTATGGACATGGGAGCTGCTTCTACCAAACTCTACATCATTGAGCGTGGTATTATCCGCGCTTCGCACACGGTCAATCGAGGGGCACAAGATATAACTTCGGCCATAGCTCAGTCGCTCGGACTTTCTATAGAAAAGGCTGAGATCATGAAGCGAGAAGTCGGTGCGACGGGGGACCCAACCTTAGCCAAGATCATTTCTCTTGTTCTAGACTTTATTTTTGCAGAAACCAACAGAACTTTGCTCAACTTTGAGAAGAGATATAACAAAAGTGTCTCAAAGGTGGTCCTTGTTGGTGGCGGAGCAGCAATGAAGGGTTTAAATGAGCTCACTAAGAGCGCATTCAAGACTGAGGCGGTGATGGGTAACCCCTTTGGTAAGCTCGCCACCCCAGCTTTTATCGAAAATATCTTGAAAGAGACTGGTCCGGAGTTTGCTGTGGCCATTGGTTCCGCACTTCGTCGCTTGAACGACATGAATTAGTGCTACACATTGTGATTAATGTGTATAACTTTTTTATTTGTACAGTTATTAAGCTATAATTTCTCCAGATGGAACCGAAATTCCAATCATCATTCATTCCTAAGGGTCCACTGGCTACCACCGGCACAGTCACCAAGACTTCTCGTCAGTCAGACACGAGTTTTCTTGGTACTTTGGCGGTCTTTGTTTTCGTTTTGTCTATCTTGTTGTGTGGGGGCGCCTTTGGCTACGAATGGTATTTAAGGAAGGATATTGGTGACTTGGCCTTGCAGCTAAAGGAGGCTAAATCTGACTTAAAACCAGAGATCGTAAAGCAAATAAGTGATCTAGATGAACGCATCGTAGCAACTGAAGGGTTGCTAAACCAGCACATAGTGCTTACTCCACTTTTTGAATACTTCGAAACTTTCACAGTTAAGGCTGTGCAGTTTACTGACTTTAAATACACTACCCAGGACGGAATTCTTAAGCTGGCTTTAAGAGGTAAGGCGCGTGGTTACGCAACTCTTGCTTATCAGGCTAAGCTTTTCAATGAGAGTCAGTTTATGAGGGATGTCGTATTCGGTGATTTATCTTTAGACGATGAGGGTAACGTAGATTTTTCCATGACAACCACCCTTGATCCTAAGATTATAGACTTTAAGTCTGGCAGGGGTGACGAACCTCAAGCAGATTTGGGTACAGAGGCACCTCAGGTCATTAACACACCCACCCAATAATATGAGAAATTCTACTGCACTAATCCTACTCTTGATCTCTGTAGCGCTCGTATATACAGTCGGTTTTCCTTACTACGATAAGATCAATATCTTAAGAACTCAATCGAGTCAGTACAAAAACTCTTTGAACCAAGTGGACATACTTGCCGCTACTCGGGATGATCTTGAGGCCAAGTACAAAAACATGCCTCAAGATGAAATAGCCAAGCTTGAGAAAGTACTTCCTGACAATGTGGATACAGTAAACTTGGCGATGAACTTTGATGCTATTGCTGCTAAGTATGGTATCTCGATAAAGAAGATAAGCACCGTTGAACAGTTGGATCAATCTGGGGCCACCATAGTGCAAGGCGCACCTGGAGGAGCATCGCAACCAGTGACTGTGGTCTTCTCCTTTACCACATCTTACGACGGCTTCAGAGATTTTATTGGTGATATAGAGAAGAGTTTGAGGATAACTGATATTAAAAATATTTCCTTCCAGACTTCCGATAATGGTTTGTATGAGTTCAACTTAGCGGTTCAAACTTACTGGCTCAAGACTAAATAATTAACAACATGGACTTCTTTCACAAAAATCAAAAGATAATCCTTCTCCTAGTACTTGTGGCTGGTGGTTTGTATGTATACACAACTTTCTTTAAATCAGATGCCGCTTCGGTTATAACCCAAGATGACATAACTGCTCAGCAAGTCGGAGCAGAGGTGATTGAACTACAAAACAGAATCAATTCGGTAAAGCTAAGACAGGAACTTTTTAGCTCTTCTTTGTACAAGGAACTTGTAGATTTATCTAAGCCAATATTGGAGCAGCCTATTGGTAGGCCGAACCCATTTAATTTGGTTGGTTTTGATTAAACAAGTTAGTTTTAATGACAATACTTGATGTACTAAAGGACAAGAAGGTGATTAAGGCAGCCGATGTTGCCTCAATCGAAGAGGAAGCCAAGAGTGGTGGCCTTTCTCTCGAGCAGGTTTTGGTCGGCAGAGGAGTACCTCCACAAAAAATTCTTGAGGCAAAGGGTGCAGAACTCGAAAGTCCAACTCGAAGTCTTAAAAATGTTTCTATTCCTAGCAAAATGCTCGAGTATATCTCTGAGGAGAGTGCAGAGCATTATAAGGTTGTGCCCCTGGGAACAAAGGATGGTGTACTTGAGATAGGTGTTGTGGATCCAGATGATATTGAGGCACGAGACGCACTTAATTTTATTTCCTCAAAGGCAGGGATGCCATATAAACTCTTCCTTATTACAGAGGAGGACTTCGACAGAGTTTTTGCTCAGTACAAAGGTCTTTCTAGTGAGGTGACACAGGCACTCTCTGAGCTTGATAGCGAGTTGACCCAGAGAGAAAATGTTATTTTGGAGAAAACAGATAAGGAGAAGGAGGCTCAAGCTGACAAGGAAGCTAAGATTGTCGAGGATGCGCCGGTGACTAAGATTGTGGCGACCATTCTCTCTTATGCAGCCGAGGGATCAGCTTCCGATGTGCATATTGAGCCGCTTCACGAGACTGTCCGAGTGCGCTTCCGTGTGGATGGCGTTCTCAACACCTCTCTTACTCTACCTATTAAGGTTCATTCTGCAGTGGTTGCTCGTATCAAGATCCTTTCTAATATGCGTTTGGATGAGAAGAGAAAGCCTCAAGACGGTCGCTTCTCGGCTAAGGTTGATGATCGGCGAATTGATTTCCGTGTTTCTACATTCCCAACGACCTTTGGTGAGAAGGTCGTGATGAGAATTCTTGACCAATCTAAGGGAGTAAAGACTCTTATGGATCTTGGTTTGTCTGAGGAAAACATGAAGCTGATCAAAGATGCAATAGACAGACCTTATGGACTTATTCTTATCTCTGGTCCGACAGGAAGCGGTAAGTCAACGACTCTCTACGCCATGCTAAATGAGCTCGATAAGGATCATGAGAATGTGCTCTCACTTGAAGATCCGGTGGAGTACAACATGGAGGGGGTAAGTCAGTCACAGGTCCAGCCAGAAATAGATTACACCTTCGCTACAGGACTTCGCACCACACTTCGTCAGGACCCAGATGTGATCATGGTGGGAGAGATCCGAGACAAGGAGACTGCCCAACTTGCCATCCAAGCAGCGCTTACTGGTCACTTGGTGCTCTCTACTATTCACACCAACAATGCCATCGGTGTGATTCCTCGTCTTATAGATATGGGAGTTGATCCTTATCTTATTGCACCAACACTTATCTTGGCTATGGCACAGAGATTGGTTTCAAAACTTGCTGATGGAAGCGGCAGAGCAGTGCCGGTTTCCGAGAGTATGAAGTTAATGATGGAGAAGCAGTTCTCCGACTTGCCTCCAGAGTTTATGAAGAAGGTGCCAATGGGCAAAGAGTTTTACGAGGCTTCGCCGACACCTGAGAGTGTCACTGGTGTATCGGGCCGAGTGGCGGTTATGGAGGTGCTCTCAATGGACAAAGATATTGAGCAAGTGCTCCTCAAGAATCCAACAGAAATAGAGTTATTTAAGGTTGCGCGATCTAAAGGCATGCTCACCATGAAGGAAGATGCCATTATTAAGGCCTTTGGTAAGGTTATTCCATTTGAAGAAGTAAATACGCTATAATATAAACATGAAAAAGCCTTACACCGTACTCTTGGTTGACGACGATAAGTTCCTGCTTGGAATGTATCAAAAGAAGTTTGACAAGCTTGGTGCTAAGGCAGACATGTGTGCTGTGCCAAACGAGGCTCTCAACAAATTGAGAGAGGGTACAAAGTATGACATTGTGGTGCTCGATGTAATTATGCCTGGATTGGATGGGTTAGAACTTTTAAGAAAAATTCGTGAGGAGAAGTTGGCAGAAGGATCTATATTCATCATGCTCACAAACGAAAATTCTTCGACAAGAATTGAAGATGCTAAGTCACTAAATGTCTCCGGGTATATAGTCAAAGCAACTTCTATACCATCAGAGGTGGCAGAGGAAATTATTAAGATTGCTGATAGTCAGAATTAATTCATGACTGCATCACACTCTCTACTAGATGAGTTGGTGGATATTGTGAATAAGGAGGGTGCGTCGGACCTGCATTTGGCTGAAGGAAGGAAGCCTATTATTAGAGTTTCGAGCTTCCTTATACCGCTTGAGAAGTATCCCGCATTAACCATTGAGGATGTTAAGGGCTTTTTTAATATTTTTCTTACACCTGAGAATACAAAAGAATTCGAAATGAAGCAGGAGGCTAATTTCGCCTTTGCTCACAAGAGCGGTGCACGCTTCAGGGGTAATGCTTTCGAGACCATTGGTAAGCGAGCTATTGCACTTCGTCTTATTCCAACAAGGATAAAAACTTTTGAAGAACTCAATCTGCCAAGTATTTTGAGTCACTTCACCTCTAAGCAACAAGGATTCTTCCTTGTGGTGGGTCCTGCTGGTCAGGGCAAGTCTACTACACTTGCCAGCATGATCGAGCTCATTAACCAAGATCGCTTGGAGCACATTGTAACCGTCGAAGATCCTATTGAGTTTTTATTCGAACCAAAGAAATCAATGATCGATCAGCGTGAGGTTAAGACTGATACCCCAGACTTTCACACCGCTCTTTGGGGTATCTTTAGACAAGATGCCGATGTGATCATGGTGGGAGAAATGCGTGAGCCTCACACTATTGCCACTGCTGTCACAGCCGCTGAGACCGGTCACCTCGTACTCTCTACGCTTCACACCAATACCGCAGCACAAACCGTTGACCGTATTATCGACTCATTTCCAGCAGAGAGTCAGGAGCAGATACGCTATCAACTCTCGAGCTCTCTCCTCGGTATTTTCTCTCAAAGACTTTTGCCTCGTATAAAGGGTGGACTCATCCCAGCTTATGAGCTGCTTATCAACAATACCGCAGTGTCGAATTTGATAAGAGAGAAGCGTACCCACGAACTCAATTCCATTATTGAAACTTCAAGCGAGGAGGGGATGATCGACTTCAACCGTTCGCTTTCGGAACTTGTAAGACAGGGAGAGATCTCTCCAGAGAACGCCTTCCAATACTCTACTAACCCAAGGTCGCTCGAGCGTATGATTTAATATATATAGGATGTTATATAACTACAAAGCTCTAGAACAATCAGGTTTGCAGAAGGAAGGCTCAATTGAGGCTGTGTCACTTGAGGTAGCAATAGACAGTTTACAGAAACGAGGACTCATCATTGCTTCAATAGATGAGGCAGACAAAGAACCTTGGTACTCCAAGTTTAGTATCGGAGAGAAGGTGAAGAACAAGGACATTGTGATCTTGAGTAGACAGATCGCTACTCTTTTCGGTGCGTCAGTATCTGCTTTGAAAATCTTTTCTCTTCTTTCAGGTGAGATAGAGAACAGGCATTTGAAGAAGAGTATGGTAGAGATTGCGGATGATCTTCAGGCTGGTAGCTCAATTTCCAAATCACTTTCTAAGCACCCGGACATCTTCTCTGACTTTTATGTAAACATGGTTAAAGCGGGTGAGGAGACAGGAAAGTTAAATGAGACCTTTGACTACTTGGCTGACCACTTGGATAGAAATTATGAGGTGGTGTCTAAGGCTAAGAACGCATTGATCTATCCAGCATTTGTGGTTGGTGTGTTCGTAGCCGTTATGGTGCTTATGTTTACTCTCATTATTCCTAAGATCTCGGTCATTCTTCTTGATTCCGGACAACCGGTGCCAATATACACTGCGATTGTTTTCGCTATATCCGACTTTATCATTGATTACGGAGTAATTCTTTTGGTTGTTCTGGTTATCATGGCTTTTGTGCTCATTCGCTACCTAGGTACTCCAGAGGGTAAGAAGTCTTTGGGTAGATTTAAGCTCGAGGTTCCTTATGTTGGAGACCTTTATCAGAAGTTGTATCTATCGGTTATATCTGACAACCTAGCGACGATGATCCTTTCGGGAATACCGATGGTTAGAGCCATAGAAGTCACGGCAAATGTTGTTGATAACGATATATACAAAGAAATTCTTTCTGAGAGTGGAGTGTCGGTAAAAAGTGGTAGCTCGCTTTCTCAATCTCTTATGCAGTATGAGGAGGTGCCATCCATCCTCACTCAAGTGATCAAAGTGGGTGAGGAGTCGGGGGAGCTTGGTGATATTTTAAAGACTATGGCCAGGTTCTACCAAAGAGAGGTTATTAACGCGGTCGACACGTTGGTCTCTCTAATTGAGCCGGTGATGATCGTCGCTCTCGGTCTAGGTGTCGGTATTCTCCTTGCATCAGTGCTTATCCCCATCTACAATATTGCTAACACCGCAGGCGTCTAGGCTAAGGTGTATAATTGGTAGGTATTAAAAATTTATAATTTACATGCTTAAAAGGACAACAAAAGGCTTTACCCTCATCGAACTCTTGGTGGTAATAGCCATCATCGGTATTTTGAGTTCAGTCGTGCTTGCATCACTTAATGCTGCTAGGGGCAAGAGTCAGAATGCGAAGATCAAAGCACAATTGGCAAATGCTCGATCATCCGCAGAGATCTACTATGACAACAATGGAAGTTCATACAACGGCATCGCCGGAGATGTTAGTGGAGACTGTACAACTGCAGACAGTATGTTTGTTGATACTTCAAGCAATATGGCCGA
The DNA here is from genome assembly GCA_964403655.1 of uncultured Candidatus Saccharibacteria bacterium. Lineage (GTDB taxonomy): Bacteria > Patescibacteriota > Minisyncoccia > Phycocordibacterales > Zambryskibacteraceae > JAIFWN01. The sequence goes on from CAYOGJ010000007.1 coordinate 10,904, forward strand.
GTTTACTAATCCGTTAAATTACCCAAACACCCCAACTATTACTTGCTACTCAACCCTAGATGCTTACGCCGTCTCGGCACCACTTTATGTGGATGATAACGGCAACAACGAGTGGTGCGTTGACTCAACCGGTACTTCTGTAGGAAGAGTTGGACCAATTACATCAACCACATGCTAAACACAAGACAACAAGGCTTTACCCTCATCGAACTCTTGGTAGTTATTGCGATTATCGGGATCCTTAGTTCTGTCGTTCTCGCTTCGCTAAATAGCGCTAGAAATAAGGCTAACAACTCTAAGGTAAAGGCCCAACTTGCAACAGCTCGAGCTGCAGCAGAAATTTATTACGACAACAATAACAGTTCTTATGCACCAGCAGTTACTACAATGGCAGCAGGTGGTGCAACTACATGCGCAGGTACACCTCCAGCAGGAGGGGGCATGTTTGTTGATCCAAACTCGGGGATGAACAACATTACCGGTAATGCCAATGCTTGGCCTACTAACGTGAGTCTAAGATGTCATTCTGGAGCACAGAACTATGCAATCTCGGCATCACTCCCAGTATCTGAGACTGTTGTGGTTAACGTATATACCTTCTGGTGTGTTGATAGTGCTGGTAGGTCAATGGTTAGGACAGCAGTACAGGGTCATGTGACAACAACAAGTTGTTAGTTCTAAATTACTTAAGTAATAACATGACAAAAACAACAAAAGGCTTTACCCTCATCGAACTCTTGGTGGTTATAGCCATCATCGGAATCCTCAGTTCAGTCGTGCTTGCATCACTAAACAGCGCCAGAGCCAAGGCTAATAACTCAAAGGTCAAGGCACAGCTTTCGAGCATCCGTGCTTCTGCTGAACTTTTCTATGATGGAAACAATAGTGCATATGTCGCCTCAAACATGGCGACAGAACAGCCATTTTGCACCGGGAGCATGTT
>CAYOGJ010000008.1:0-1450 GCA_964403655.1 uncultured Candidatus Saccharibacteria bacterium
GAAGTATGGAGAGCGTGTCAGAGAAAAACTTCTTCCAGGCGATGCTTCTATCACAGTTACTCCAAAGTATAGCTGAGCCAATAGTTGGTACCACAAAACATATCCAGTTCATCAGTACGAAAGTGAGTGCATCTTTGAATGATCCACCATTCATGAAGGTTACTGTAACCACAAAAACAACTGAAAATGCTGTGAGTGCCGAAAGTACCAGCTGTGCACCATACATTTTGATCATCTTAGGCCTAGCCTCCTCAATCATTCTCTTCTTTTCCTCGTCTGAGAGCTTGTCGAAACCAAGGTACTTCATATGAATTTTACCCATAGGGGTTTTCTCTGAGTACCATATGGTGCCTACCACTGCGGCTACTACTGCACCCACGATAGAAAGAATAATGATTGATGTCATAACAATTTAATTAAATAAATAAACTTACAAAGATTCTATCATGCGCTTAGCCCAGAAATATACATCACTCCCCTTGCTATTGACTTTTTGACTCAAATATGCTATATTAGTAGGTAGAGAGAAGTACATCAAATAACTCAGCTGGAGGCCGAACAGCCCATGGCACAGCAGAATATCATCCTCTGGATGGTGCAGAACAACCTCCCTCTTGGGCACTTCGACAAGTACCTCAAGGAAGGCTCTCTGGAGCGAGATCCCTCGAAGGGGTCGTCGTACAGAGGCAAGAAGCGGGAGACCATCGCACGAGAGATCATTGGTGGTCTCGCTCAGTACTCAGTGGCCGAACAGGTCGCTAAGGAATGGGATTCTTTCGACTCCTTCCTCCGCATGACGATCACTGACATGTGCAACAACACTGTTGGACTGTCGGGGAACGTTCGGAAGGGTATCGCCCGACTGGATCAGCTCACCGGTGGAAAGGTCCGTCGTCGTGAGACCGGTCCGACTGAGCGCAAGCTCGTAGTCGTCGATGGCAGTGTCGTCTCAGTGCGTCAGCGGGTCAACACTGCTCTGACGAATGCTGAGCGAGCCTTCGCCACGGTGGCGAAGCCGGCCAACTACCACACCATGTCGCCTCAGCAGAAGCGCCGTTGGAGTGAGGAGGCCGCTCGAGCAAGGCGAGAGCGGTGAGTTAAACCCCGAGCGGGGCTGTAGAAATTCTACAGCCCCGCTCTTTCATTTATAAATTTATTCAAAAAAAGAAAAACGGACCCGAAAGTCCGTTGAGTCTTACTACATTGGGCTGCCGTCGCTGTAGTGATCCGACATGCGCCGATCAGGGGTTCTATCCTTTTCGGGCTTCTCATCATCATGACGACGCTCCCAGTTGTACCTCATCCTTTCGAAGAACCCCATCTTGTCGACATCCCTTTCTTCATTCTCCTTACGACGACGATCTTCCTCTCGAGCCTCCTTGGCACGAGCATTCTGCTCGTCGACATCCTCGGGCTCGGGCGCTGCCGGCAGCGGCGGCACGACCACCAA
>CAYOGJ010000008.1:1460-11553 GCA_964403655.1 uncultured Candidatus Saccharibacteria bacterium
ACTCATAAATCCTCCAAAAGAATTGGTGGAACTACTAATTACTCTGTGCTCGACAATACCACATAAATAGTAAAAATCAATAATCGCATCTGAAGAAGAATATTTAGCAAAATAAAAAGCGGACCCAAGGGTCCGCATTAATCACATGCCACCATCTGCCGAACTTCTACCGAAACCTGTCCATGAGCTAGAAGTGGATTTGTCTTCGGAGGTATCTTCGCTCGGACTTTCGTCCTCACGACTGATCCCACCAAAGAGCATATCCTTTACCCGATCCATAATAGTGCTTTCATCCTTCTCGGGTTCGGGTTCGGGGGGCGGATCCGGTTGGTAATCACTCGGCCCCTTGCCATCATAGTATGAATGGCCATGACGATCATCACTCATAACCCCTCCTTGAGGAAGTAGACGTGCAGAAAAACATTCTGAATTTGATAATACCACACAAAAAACATAAATCAACATATGCACAAAGATTGTCAATTGATCTTTTGAGTATATATGAAGCGCAATTATTTGTGATAGTATAACCTCCGGATTTGGGCAACACTCTGGCGCTCTGGAGCAGGTTCGATTCCTGCTCGGTGGGTCGATTAGCGAAGACACAAGCGTAGAATAGGATGGGAGACTATGAAGTCTCGATTTCGGTCGAGATGGAGTCATCAGTGAAATACCACCCAAGTGTCCTAGTTATGAGACTGCCCAAATCCTCCACCCACACTCATGTGTGGGTTTTTATCTACAGTTTTTTACCCAGGCGCTGCCTAGGGAGACTACTCTTTTAAAATTACTCGATTCGTTATATAGTCACAGAAGAACCCACTCGGAGGCACAATGCTGAAAGAGATATTTACCCTAAGCCTTGTATCTGCAATCATGTACGTCGCTGTTTCGTTTTTTCTCCTCGGGTTGTCTTCACTGTTCTTCTGGATGAAGCTCGTGCTAGCCGCCGTGATCATCATCCTCCTCGCGTTTGCGCTTCTGTGTATGGGGGTCTACACCTTCGTCAACTCAGGTGCAACCGAGGACGAGCATCAGGAAAATTGAGTTTACCGTCGTGCGCACTATGCGCACGGCTTTTTTATTATGACTTATCTATTCGCCGCCTAGACCAAAAAGGATTTTGAGTTTGTTGCGATCTTTGGTTCTTATTTCAAAACCATTCTTAGTGGAGAGGATGAAAACTTTTTTGAAAATCCAAAGTCTGAAATAGAATTCGTCCACTACTTTTGGCTTCACAAACTTAGGTACTCTGTACTCACTCTCCCCTTCCTCAAACTCAGTGTTGAAGAATGTATCATTCCCAAACCCCACTTCCGCATAGACTCTTTTCATTTGAACTGATTATAGCAAAATAACCCCTCTCGGGGTTGTTGTAAATCCTTTCAATCAAGCTAATGTTGCAATAATAAATATTGAGAGTATAAATACAAAAAGACTGAACCTACAAAAGGAGATTCTCGTGGAATATGTGTTCTGGTTAGTGGTCCTCGCAATCCCGAAGGTGCTCAAGAGGTATTGGTGGGCATTTCTATTGCTCTCCACACCCTTCATCGGGCTCGGACTGTACAACCACTCTATTACTCCGTATGTGTGGTGGGCTCTCATCGCTCTCCCGCTGGAGTGCATCATCATCACCTTCTTGATCGTCTCCAACAAGAATAACTGGTAGGAACATAAACCGTACCAAGGCCTCTCCTTGGTATACGACCGCCTCATCTAAGATGAGGCATTTTTTATAATTAAATTAAGCCTTTATACACTAAGGGCGGTCCTTGGTAAGGAATTGAAATAAGGCCAGAATTCAAGTATTCTAGGTCTATTGGGATATCGTCTAATGGTAGGACAGAGGCCTTTGAAGCCTTTAATTGGGGTTCGAATCCCTGTATCCCAGCAGATATTGACTTTTAATATTTGTGTGATAATGTCATTTTTAGATATTCGTCCTTAAAACCGCACTCAAGGAGACACTCTGTGCAAAAGGATCGTAGGCTGTCTAAGCACGTCAGATCTGCCCTTGCCCGGGCAGTCAACAGGTATGGGGTCACCTTCGTGGGTGAATTCCTGGGATGTTCAAGAACCTTGATTCTGTCTATCATTTCTGGTGAGTATAACCCCACATCACGATCGGTAGAGATCATCAATCGGTGGCACACCCACCGAAAGAACAATCGAAGGGCTTACCAAATCTGGTGCCAGTACCAGAAAGAACTGAAGCAACTTGCCTCAATCAATAGAGGCATCAGGTGGATTATGAATCAGGAGATATTCAAGAAAACTTCTCCTGAATACTGGGATGATATCCTCTTTGCAGTCAGTAAGGCTCATGAAGCTGCAAGGAGCCGCACTTACGATAAATTGCATGATTTGAAGCAGAAAGAAGTTGTAGCCACCTAAATCGGGTGGCTTTTTCATAATTGCAACAGCATCTTGGAAGTGCTAATGTCCCTCTAGATTTAGCTCCTCCCAACAACCAGTCATGGAGGCTCAAATGAGCGACGGTATGACGGACGCCTACAAGGACGCAGATGATTATGAATGGTTTGTGCAGTACCTCAAGGAAATACTTAGGTGGCTCCAAGACCCGACCGATAGTCGGCACGAAAGGGTATTCTCCAAGAGAGGGTTACCGACAGTGAGGAGCATCTTTGGGCAGGAAATGACACCTAAGGATCTGAGCTCGATCGATGCAAAGCTCTTGGCGGGCGACAAGGTACTTTGGGCGAAGCTCCTCACGGTCATCCCCGATAGCGAGAAGGAGCTCTTCAAGGGCTTGAAAGAGCTCTCCCCCTTTAAGGATCAAATATTCATCTTTGTTAACTACGGTAGAGGATTCGTAAACTTCGAGGGTGAGACTGAGATCTACTTCAAGAGTCTCATCAAAGAGAAAGGCTGGAGAACCTACGACTGCGACAAGTACGCAGTTCTCCTCCCCAAGACCGAAGTTCCACCCGAAGTGATCTGGATCGACGAACCGAAGAAGAAGTGAGTAATCAAGCGAGACATGCGTCTCGCTTTTTTTACAAAAAACTCGCGAAATTTGTTCGCGAGTGCTTGATCAATTAATTCTTTTCCCACAAGCTCCACAGTAAAGGGAATATGTGGTGGGTCCAGGATTCAATGAACCATGGCTCTTCCACTGGCCACACTTACTACACCAGTACTCCCACTGAGAGTGCTTAGCGCACCAACGCTCTCTAATGTGGTGCTCTTTGCAATATTCAATATACCCATCCTTCGGCACAATACCTCCTCAGGCTCTGTGGCCGCATGTTCCGCATAGGAATCCAGATTCCCTACTTCCCTTAAGAATAAGGTGAGACTTCCACGCCCCACAATTGCTACACCAGTACTCCCACTGAGAGTGATTAGCGCACCACCTCTCCTGGATACCATGCTTATTACAATATTCGACTTCTTCATGCCTAGGCATAAACTCCTCCAGTTTGATGTTCTTCTACAATGAGACTACAAGTTAATTGAGCAAATGTAAATATTTGTCTAATTAAATGCGGCCACAATAAAAAACCACCGAATGACGGTGGTGATAACAAGTTTCGAACCCTTATCTGAGACTCTTCGGGATAAACATCACGAAAAAGTAGAGAACCCAATGAGCCAAGATGAGCGTAATCAGAAGTGGGATCATCACCGGTCCAAAGAAGAAGCAGGTTAGATGACCCAACCAGAAGCTGAACATACTACCCTTCATCTCATAGAACACCTCTTCGTAGAGATTTCCTCGACGGATCTCCTCGTGGCTGTATGACCGACTATAACCAATCATGACGCCATCCCAATCACCCACTCTATCTCGAATGAACTTCTCACGATGCACCTTGCCGTTTGGCAGATAGCAAGGAAGATCCTCGAGGAAACATTGGAATGGGAACAGTAGCCAATGTCTTCCAAGTTGCCCACCACTCATGCCATAACTGAACCCTTGAATGGTGTACCAACTAAAAAGGCACACCGTGAGATACCCAACAAAAGAAAAGCTTCCGATTACGACCAACGGCAAGAGCGGTAGATCGAATGAATAAATAGTGGACACAGAGTATTCCCCCAAAAGATTTGAAGTATCGACTTAAGTGCTCTTAGTTTATTAAATCAATTTTATGACTAATTGTCAAATAACTCTTTACTTAACACTCTCTACCAAAGCAATCTCGAGAGGGAGTTCGGGGATAGAAGAGCGACCAGACTGTTCAGAAGCCTCAATGAAGTTCAAGAGTACTTGAGAGGTTAGATGTTTAGCTGGCTCTGAGGCAAGTTTCTTTAAAAATTCAAACTCATCATTAGAAAGTTCGCTCGATATATAGTCATCCATCCCCGCCTTAAGTCGAAGGAGGAAAAGGTAACGAAGTCTCTCAAGAATTAGCTGTGCAAAAATCTTGGCCTCTACATTGTTCTCTCTCGCCTCGCCTATCGCCTTCATCCCTTTCTCTAGATCCTTCTCCATTAGGGCCTCTAGCACACTACGCACAAGTTCTGACCTTGGTGCACCGGTGACCATCTCTACACCCTCCCTCTCAATCTTCTTTTCTTTTGTACTGCTAAACACTTTCTCCAGTATCCCATGAGTGTCGCGGAAGGAGCCGTCGCCTAAGAGTGCTACAAGTTCTGCACTGTCGTCGTCGAGCACTCTACCTTCGTCCTTTGCAATCTTCTGTGCAAACTCACGCAAAATCTTTTGACTCGGTCGCTTGAAGACGAAACTCTGACATCTTGATTGTACTGTCTCAGGAACTTTGTTTAACTCTGTGGTAGCTAATATAAATATGACATGTTGAGGTGGCTCCTCAAGAGTTTTAAGAAAGGCATTCCACGCACTCTTCGAGAGCATGTGGGCTTCGTCTAATATATATACCTTGTACTTAGAATCAAATGGTAGAGTGTGCACAGCCTCGTTGATAGCACGAATCTCATCTACAGAATTGTTTGAAGCAGCATCTATCTCGTAGATATCACTCTTTGAGGTCCCTACTTCGTTTGCAAAAATCCTAGCCACTGAGGTCTTGCCTGTGCCGCGTGAACCAGCGAAGAGATAGGCATGCGCAAGAGTACCGAGTTTGATCTCGTTTTTCAAAACATTAACTATTGGCTCTTGGCCAATAACATCATCAAAGCTTTTGGGTCGATACTTACGATAGAGGACAGACATGAAGACCATTATAAATGAAAAACCCCAGAGACGATAACTTGTCTCTGGGGTTTGCTCCTACGGGTTCACGAAGGTGTAACACCTGCGCGGGCTCGTCTGAGTAAGCGACCACTGCACACAGATCTCCACCGTGCCAGACCTCAGACGCTCGAGATGGGCAGTGATACCCACCCAGAAAGTCATTGATCCAACAGGCTTGGCCGTCGTCCCTCGCACCGTAGCGATGCTAGGGTCGGACGATGTCCAGTAAGGCTCACACACATTGGGGATCTCGCTACCCTGAACGCAAGTTGCGGTCAGAGTGTCGAGGCCGACGGGGAGTGGGCCACCACTCGGAGTGAAGTCGATGGAACTAGTCGTACCAGGACACACACTCGAAATGATCTGAACGGGGATGGCGGTGACCACACCACTCATCGTGGTGAGAGTCGCCACCAGACTCCCATTCGCCACCGCACTACCGGCAGTCCTCGTCACGGTCCAAGTAGAACCTGAGCCAGAGACGGTGATGCCGGCGGTGTTTGAGGTGAGAACCACCTCACTGACATTCGCACCAGTGACCGTGACAGTCACAGTGTGCGACTGCGGAGTACCTGCCACAGTGCTAAAGCAGAGTGACACAGGGCTCAAGGAGATCACGGGGCGAGCGTTCACACTCATGAGAAGTGTGTCCGTAACCCCTGTGACGCCTAGTGCCGAATAGGTCAACACCACTCCAGATGCCCCAGTCGGCGCGATCGCCGAGATGAGACACGCAGAAGAGTTCACCGTCACCTGCGAAGTGTTGGCACTCACGCAAGAGAAGGTGCTCGGATCGTTCACCCGAGTTGTACCATCCGACATCGTCACCACCACACGATAACCACCAGAGCCGAGAGTCATCGTCTGAGCCACATAAAGTGTCGCAGACGCCGGCTCGACGCTAATAGAAACGGGTGTTGGCGCAGCAGTCCCAGGTACAGTGACATTCACCCTGAGGACGACAGTGCTGTCCTCCACCGCTCGTGCAGTGATCACGCTGGTTCCAGGGGAAACAGCGGTGATCCGAGCCGAGACAGAGTCGTAAGCAGTCACCGTGACACTTGCGTTACTCGAACTCCACCGGTAGGTGTAGGGAGTGCCGCAGTTGGCAGGGTTGAAGCTCTGACTCACACGGAGTGAGTCAGACTCAGCCACGGGTAGGACAATACTCGCCCCGACCACATTTGAGGTGTCGGAAGTACCGATCCTCGTCGTTCGCACACAGGTACCAGTGGTATCGGTCCGACTACCAAGAGGCAGCCAGATCTCGACAGTCACTCGAGTAATCTGCGTGATGTCCCTGCAAGCAGAGACGGAGATGAGGAGAGCGACCAAGAAGGTCACCATCCTCGGGAACCAGCTGGTTCGCATTGGTGCTCCTGTCTAAGGTATGTTTGAAGAACTTATCTGCCCTCTTATTATCATAAAAGATTGCTTTTGTCAAAGGGAAATTTAGGTATGTAAAAGACCCCTATTTGGGGCCTGTGTGGGATCGAGAAGTGGAGCTAAATCATGGCCGTCTGGGCCACGGTAGGACGTGAGTGGAACAACGAGGATTCCGGGCCTCGGTGACTCACCACACATCGCTACCGTGACCACAGACCGTGCCACAAAGTTATATCCCTACTTCTTTTTCTACACCTTAGTATAAACCCATCTATTATTTTTGTCAAGGGGGTAAATTTTCTATGAAAAACACGACCTTTGTGGTCGTGATGTGTTGTGTGCCCTTAAGCACTGAGGCTAGGGTAGCCGGCACGGAGTCCCCCACAAACCCTCCGCACCGGCACCCAACTGGGTCAGATCGATCCGCCGCCGCGCTTCTTCGAGTACTTCGACTTGGTCGTGCGACCCTTCTTGTTGAGGAGCGCGATCTTCCACTGCGGGAGTCTCTTCGCTGCCATGTGCACCTCGTGCTAGGGTGAAATTTAATTATACAAAAACTTTCCTACAATGTCCTCCACCTCTTGTGCATTGCTTGCCTCCATTAATTTTGCTCTCAAGTTCCCCGCTCCATCAAAGCCATTTACATACGCTTTGTAATGCTTCTTCATTAGCGCAAAACTTTTTATTCCACCCAGATTCTTCTCAAACAATTTCGTGTGCTCAACACAGACATCAAGCCTCTCCTCAAGTGTTGGTATATACTCGCTAAAGAGCCAAGGATTCCCAAATATCGCTCGACCAAGCATCACCCCATCAGCACCCGTCTCCTCAACCTTCTTCCTCGCATCACCTATATCAAGAGCGTCGCCATTACCAAGTATCAAAGTGTCAGACTTAAGTTCGTTTCTAATTTCTACGGCACGCTTCACAAACTCCCATCTTGCAGGGACCTTACTCATCTCCTTTCTGGTACGAGCATGGATAGTGACCACCGCAGGCTCTTCCTTCAAAATCTCGGGCAACCACTCCTCTAGTTCTACCTTGTTGTAGCCAATACGAGTTTTTACTGAGACGGGCAAATCACCTGCCCCTTCTTTGGCAGCTTTTAAGACCTCTCGAGCAAGTTTTGGATTCTTCATGAGCGCTGCACCCGCACCTTGTTTCTCGATAGTTTTATCTGGGCAACCCATGTTGATGTCTATACCATCGAAACCCAACTCCCGAGCAAGTGCTGCGGCCTTACGCATATTCTCTGGCGATGAAGTGAAAAATTGTGCAACTATTGGACGCTCTGCTTCAGTAAATTCTAAATCTTTGAGTAACTTATTCCTTCCCTCCTCAGGAGCCAGGGCTAGGCCATCTGCTGAGACGAACTCAGTCCAAGTAACATCTGGCCTACCATACTTGGCAATAATAACTCGAAAGGCTGAGTCAGTAACATTTGCCATTGGGGCAAGCACGAAAATTGGTTTCTTAAGTTCTTTCCAGAAATTCATTTAGGTATTCTAATTTATGTAGTTAAACTACTACTCTCTTGGTTTGTAGTAAACCTTGTTATCAAACCTAAGATCTAAGTAAAGCAAACTCTCTAACTCACCACTTTTAAATTTAGAACCCTTGATAAATGACTCGAGGTCTATAAGAACCTTCTCAAAATCCTGACTCTGGCTCCATCTTACTTCAGTACCACTAAGTAAACTCAAGAAAAAATCTCCATCCTTATATAGAATCTTATTCGGAGTCATGCCAAACTTGTTTAGACTATCAACAAACTTACCCAACCTTTCGAATTCTTTAGTTTCCAGAACAAATTTATCTACTGGGCTCTCGATCGCAGGCTCACTCTCATAAACCAAGTACACTCCGTCAGTAAATTCAGGTGCTTCTGAATAGATATACCCCGCATTATCTAAAAAGTAACAACTCTCACTCTCCGACAAGCTATCACAATACAGAGCAGAGGGTTCTCTCTCGGTAACGTCTACATTCATAACTTTAAGTCCATCTAATGACACATTTACGCTAGCAAGCCTGGGGATACTTGTATCTAATGTTTTAACAATATCATCCTCCGGATAGAACAAACTACTTCCTCTTGGTATCAACTTGAGATAATAACCACTGAGCTTAGTCCTTACCAAATCCTCTATTTCCTTAGTCTGAGTAACACTATTGCCTCTCACCAAAATATCACTTATGACAAACTTCTTGCTCCTAAATACAAAAATTGGTCCAACCAATACTGCAATAATGAGTAATATGTAGAGAGCCGAATAAAATTTTCTCTCTCTTTCCTTCTTCCTATGGAACTCAGCGGAGCGAACGGCCCCTTTACTGCCGACTAATTTCATTTTTCCCAAAGTAAGGTTGTAGGACTTCTGGGATCCTGATACTGCCGTCTACCTGCTGGTTGTTCTCAACAAGCATAATAAGTGGTCGGCCTGAGAGAGCGGTGTTGTTTAGTGAGTGAGCATACTTAAGTGTTCCATCTGTATCCTTGTATCGGATACCAAGGCGCCTTGTTTGAAAATCATGGAAGTATGAAGCAGAACCAGTCTCTCTATACTTCTTCTCAGATGGGAGCCAAACCTCGGTGTCATACTTCTTAACCTGACCAAGACCTAGATCTCCTCCGCAGTTGACCACTACTCTATATGGAAGACCAAGCGCTTGGGTAAGCTCTTCGACATTATTTTGTATTTCCTCATGGAACCTCACTGACTCCTCATGGTTAGCCTCACATAGAATAACTTGTTCAAACTTATAAAACTCATGTACTCGTAAAATCCCTCTTGTGTCCTTACCATGACTCCCTGCCTCTCGACGAAAGGCGTCTGAGAAAGAAAGATGCTTAATGGGCAAATCCTTTTTGTCCAATACATCATCCATGTAGTAACCCATCGTTGCTACCTCGGCAGTACCCGACAAATACTCACCATCTTGAGTCTTGTATAAATCTTCCTCACCTTGAGGCAAATAACCAGTGCCGAAAAAAACCTCCTTCTTCAAAAGTGTAGGAACTATCATCGGCACATAGTCTTTCTTCTTTGCAAAAAAATCTTGAACAAATCTCCAAAGGGCAAACTGTAGTTTGGCACCATCACCCTTGAGGAAGTATCCTCTGAATCCAGCCACTTTTGTACCTCGCTCGAGATCTAGCATTCCCAAGTTCTCCATAAGTTCAATATGACTCTTGGGTTCAAAACCAAACTGAGGAATATCTCCCCACTTCCTGACCTCTAGATTTTGCTCATCACTTACTCCGTCTGGTACCGATATGTCTGGTATGTTCGGCACCTGAAGCATCAATACCTGCCACTCCTTCATCACTTCTTTTAATTCTTCCTCGCCTTTGCCGAGCTCCTCCTTGACGAACTTCATCTTCTCTAGAATGTTGGCTCGCTCAGGTCCAGAAGCACTCGTGATCTCTCTACTAGCAGTGTTTTGCTCTCCTCGCTTCTCTTCTACCCTTTGGAGTATTGACCTTCTTTTGTCGTCCACTTCAAGTAACTTCTCCACATC
>CAYOGJ010000009.1:0-9749 GCA_964403655.1 uncultured Candidatus Saccharibacteria bacterium
TTACCTTGTAATTAATATTTAAAATAGCTAAATAACCAAGTACTTTGTCGAAATCTAAGAGTGTAGAATTCTTATCACCTCTTGAGACCGAATCATCCTTAACAAGGTCCCACACTACAGCTAATGCTTGTGATGTGTTTAGATCATTCTCTATAGCACCTATAAACTTATTCTTGTATTCCTCGTCTACTATTCCTTCTTCACTACTCATCACTTCCTTTAATCTTCTGTAAGCAGTTTGCGCGGCCTCGAGCGCCTCGAAGGAGAAGTTTGTTGGTGTGCGGTAGTGAGAGAGTAGGAGGAAGTAGCGATAGACGAGGGGTGAGAAGCCTTTCTCTACAATATCCTTGAGTTTAATGATGTTGCCATCACTTTTTGCCATCTTGGAGCCATCGAGGATAACAAACTCGTTGTGGAGCCAAACATGGGCGAACTCGCATCCGCACGCCGCCTCGCTCTGAGCTATCTCGTTGTTGTGGTGTATGGGAGCCAAGTCTCTGCCGCCAGTGTGGATGTCGAAGGTCTTGCCCAAGTACTTCTGGCTCATGGCTGAGCACTCTATGTGCCAACCTGGGAAGCCGTGACCCCAAGGTGCTTCGTAACCAAGTTCTGAGTTGAACTTCCAGAGAGAGAAGTCCTTCGGGTCCCTCTTCTCGCTCTTCTCTCCAATACGAGACTCACCAGCACCAGTACCGCCGAGCTTGCCGTACTCTGGGTACTTAGATGTGTCGAAGTAGAGACCGTCAGAGGTCTTGTACACAAAACCCTTTTCGTCCAAAGTTTTTATAAGCTCTATATCCTCCTGTATATGCTCCGATGCCTTGGGTAGGTGGTGTGGTGGGAGAATGTTTAGAGTATTGGTATCCTCCTTGAATCTCTCGGTATAAAAGTCCGCAAGCCCCTGCATTGCTTCCATGGTGAGAGGCTTGCCCTCGCGCTTGAGGGCCTTGGTCATCTTGTCCTCACCATCGTCACCGTCTCCAGAGAGGTGGCCGATGTCGGTGATGTTCATCACTTGAGTTACCTTGAAGTTGGTGTACTCGAAGTACCTCCTTACAAGGTCAGCCAGTATGAATGATCTGAGATTGCCAATGTGCACATAGTCGTACACTGTTGGACCACAGTGATACATCTTCACCTCATTATCGTGAATGGGTTTGAACTCCTCAGTTTTGTTAGTTAGTGAATTATGGAAGGAAATCATTATTGCTAGTATAATGGTCTGAATGGATTTAGGAAAGATGTCACGAACCACGCTGGTGGCCTTTGTTCTCGTCGCTCTACTTGCTTTTCAAGTTGGATATAAGAGAGGGGAGGAGGTGACACTTATATATACTGCACAAAAAGAACTTCAAAATGTTACTGAGGGACAGCCAAAAAATGTTGACTTCGCCCCATTTTGGAAGGCTTGGTCGATAGTAAGTAAGGACTTTGTGCCGACTGGCACAAGCACCAAGGTGGCAACTGATCAAGATAAGGTTTGGGGTGCGATCGAGGGCATGGTGGACTCGCTTGGAGATCCATACACAGTGTTCTTCCCCCCAGTTGAGTCCAAGCAGTTTGCTGCAGACATAAAGGGAAGCTTTAGTGGTGTGGGTATGGAGGTTGGTCAGGAAGATGGGATCATCACTGTTATCTCACCCCTTAAAGGATCTCCTGCTGAGGCAGCTGGTATAAGACCAGGCGATAAAATTCTTAAAGTCGACGACAAGGATGTTGCTAAGATGCCTGTTGACGAAGCGGTGACTTACATTCGTGGACCTGAGGGGACCACAGTAACTTTGAATGTATTTAGAAAGGGCAAAACTGCCCCATTCGATATTAAGGTTGTGAGGCAGGTGATAAGTGTGCCAGTGATCAATACCGAGGAGCTTGAGGGTGGAATATTTAGAATTTCTTTGTACAGCTTTACTGAGAACTCTGCGGTACTATTCCGAGGAGCACTTAGAGAGTTTATTGAGTCTGATAGTACAAAACTCCTTTTGGATCTTCGTGGTAACCCTGGAGGATACTTGGAGTCTGCGGTAGACATGGCATCATGGTTCTTGCCTTCTGGATCAACAATAGTGAGAGAGGATCGAGGTAATGGCAAGGAGGAGAACGCTTATCGCTCTAAGGGTTACGACATATTTGACGACAGCTTGCAAATGGCTATTTTGGTTGATGGCGGTTCTGCATCCGCTTCCGAGATCTTGGCTGGTGCATTGGCAGACTACAACAAGGCAACTCTGATAGGCGAAACTACTTTCGGCAAAGGCTCTGTGCAGGAACTAGTACCTGTGACAAAAGACACTTCGATCAAGGTTACTATAGCTCGCTGGCTGACTCCAAATGGCAGCTCAATTTCAGAGCTTGGTATTACTCCGAAAATTATCATCAAGAGAACTGAGGACGACATTAAGGCCGGTCGAGACAGGCAACTCGAGCGTGCAGTTGAATTCCTAAAGTCAGGGAAGTAGAATCACATTATGAAAGTCATATTGCTTAAGGATGTGAAGGGTGTCGGCAGACGCCATGAGGAGAAGAACGTTAGCGATGGCTACGCCGAGAACTTCCTCATACCTAAAAAGCTCGCTGTACCAGCAACAGGTGGTGCAGCTGGACAGATTAAGACAATGAAGGAAAGTGAGGCTAAGCACAGAGAAGCTGAGGATAAGAAGCTCGAAGCCGAGATTCAAAAACTTTTAAACACTAATATCGAGGTAAGTGCTAGGGCGAACGAGAAGGATCACTTATTTGCCGCTCTCACATCAGAGAAAATTTCTAAACTGCTTTCAGATAAAGGTATTAATTTGCCCAAAGAATCTGTTTTGGTGGAAGGTGGAATTAAGGAGATAGGTACACACAATATAAAAGTGAAGGTAGGTTCAAAAGAAACTCACTTCGTGCTAAAAGTTAAGGGAGAATAAAAAACTCCGCATCATGCGGAGTTTAGGTCTTCTTAGGGAACAGCTTAAAGTCTAGAACGATCTCATCTGCGAGATTGAGTTCCACAGCTTGCTTTGCAGAGAAGAATGCTGAATGAGTTTCCCCGTAGCGGAATATCTCAAATAGCTTCTCTTCGCTCAAGCCGGTTCTTTTGGCATATAGAGCATGCCGCTCTTCTTTAATATCTCGCATTGACCTGCGAAAGTGTTCAATGTCGGCCTCAAGTCGCTCTAGGTCATCCGCAATCCATCTTTGAGTATTGCGGATGTAATGAATTAGTAGCCGAGTTGATGGTAAGAGCATCCTTTTTCTGCAGACTTGGAGCAGATCGACGGCAACTGAAGAGCAATCACCCATTGCAATCGCATCGACCGGAGAATTGACCATGGTTATCGCATCAAAGAAGTGCTTTGCAGGAGCCAGCGAGCCACCCTCACTTTCGATGATAAGGGTGATTGGATCATTGCTCTCGAAATCTAACTTGATTAGCTCGAGAGAAGCCCTTCGCATAGATTTGTCGCTGATGTAACCAGTGATCATGATTCTTCTGTTGGCATGCAGACAACCAATCATTTGAGCTATCTCTCTGTTATTCAGAAAGAATGCTTCAGGTGTTGCTTCGTTGGGGATCTCGGGCACAGGGTCTCCTCGCTAAGGTTTCTTGTCTAAACTTACAATAAATATTGTATTTGTCAAACAAAACACCCGCCGAGGGGCGGGTGTTTGCTTACATTACATTTACTACTTTCTTGCGTTTGATCGAATTATCGAAATGAACCTTGCGCTTGTAGGTGAGAGAGACCTTACCATCCTTAAGTGCAAATAGTGTGTGGTCCTTGCCCATGCCCACACCCTTACCAGGGAGGATGTCGGTACCACGCTGACGCACGAGAATCTGGCCAACCTTAGTAGCTGTGCCGTGGTTAATCTTGATACCTAGGTATTTTGGATTACTATCTCGCCCGTTTTTTGTTGTTCCACCAGACTTTTTTGTTGCCATACTCTATAATTTAGCCTAGTGAGTATACCTGAGACATTCCATTTTGACAATAGGGGAGAGGTGGTGGAAAAAAGCCCTATAAAGACCTATTTTTGGGCTATAGTGATCATTTTAGTATCCCTGCTCTCCTTCGGCATTGGGAGACTTACAGCTATTCCTAGAGAGGGGGTTAAGATTAATTTCGACCAAAACCTTTTGTCTCAGGGGGCAGAGGTGAGGAGTTCTCTGACTCCAGTAACTCAGGGTAAGATCAGTGCTTCAGTTAATGGAACTAAGTATTACTATCCGCATTGTAAAAACAATATTTCCGAAAAAAATAAAATATTCTTTGACTCTGCTATGCGAGCTGAGGAGGCTGGATATGAGTTAGCAATGAATTGCAAAGCAAAATAAACTCGACTTTGGGCCAAAAAATGAGAGAATAGTGTAAATGAAAAGCCTCGGCGAGAGAGTAGAGCACTTTGGGAGATCGATTTCGCTCGGTTGGTTCTTGGCATACAGGCAGGGGAGGCGTTCTAGCTTTGCCACTACTGCACGCATTGTTTTTGTGATGACCCTAACCTTCCTAAACTTGGTGGTGGTGAGAGGTGTGCTTGTGGGTTTGATACAGGGTTCAACAAATATATACAAAGACCACTATGCAGGTGACATTATCATCACCAAATTACCAAAGAAAAACTTTATAGAAAACAGTCAGAGCATCATAAGTAATTTAGAGAATCTTCCAGGTATTAAAGCGTATACTTATCGTTACGCAGAAGGAGCGGAGATAGAAGCCAAGTATAAAGAAAAGGTTCGTCTAACAGATGATGCAAACTCAGCTGGAACAACGATTGTTGGCCTTGATCCAGATAGGGAAAACTCAGTAACACAGATTTCTAAATTTATTGTTGAGGGTCGTTTTCTGAATTCGGATGATACAGACGGAATAGTTATTGGTGCAAGTTTGCTCAAGAAATATTTAAATATCGAATCTCCCAACATCTCTTTACTAGAAGATGTAGAGATCGGTGACAAGATAAGAGTAAGTATAGGAGGATTTCGTAAAGAGTTTACTGTTCTTGGATTCTTGAAGAGTAAAACTGATGAGATAGACTTCAAGGCATTCATTGTCGAGTCTACAATGAGAGCTCTTGTGGGCAGAGGTGATTTCAATGTAGATGAGATATCGGTAATTATCGAACCAGGTTCAGATATGAATTTGATGAAAGAAAGTATTCTGCGTACTGGAGCCGGAGACTACGCACGAGTGCTTACCTGGGAGGAGTCTTTGCCAAAATTTTTGCTAGATATTCAGAACACTTTTAGCATTTTGGGCAACGCTATAGGTTCCATTGGTTTAGTTGTGGCCTCTATCACCATTTTTATTGTCATCTTCATCAATGCTATTACGAGGAGAAAGTATATTGGTATTCTCAAGGGTATTGGAGTGGATTCAAGTGCGATTGAGATGGCGTACGTTATGCAGGCTATATTTTATGCATTATTTGGTATCGCTGCAGGACTCATAATTCTTTATGGTTTCTTGGTACCATTCATTGACGCTCACCCGATTAAATTCCCATTTTCAGATGGTATCTTGGTAGCAGAACTTGGTTCAACCATGATTCGAGCACTTCTTTTACTTATTGCAACAATCATTGCTGGGTTCATACCAGCCAGATTGGTTGTTAAGCAAAACACCTTAGACGCCATTTTAGGTAAAACACAATGATCGAAGCAAAATCACTAGTAAAGAAGTTTAAGAGTGGAGAGGATTACATTTATGCTATCAACGACGTATCGTTTAAGGTAGAGAGTGGAGAGTTCGTAGCTATCACTGGTAGATCGGGCTCGGGCAAAAGTACTCTTATGTATCAACTAGGACTTCTCGATCGCCCAAGCGACGGCAGGATCATCATAGACGGACAAGACATAACCGACTTAAGCGAGGTTGCTAGGACGTCCCTCAGACTCAACTCGCTCGGGTACATCTTCCAGGATTACGCATTGATTCCAGAGTTAACTGCTTTCGAGAACGTCTTGATACCACTTATGATGCAGGGACTTACAACAGAGCAAGCTAAGAAGAAGGCTGTTAAGTCACTTGAGCGAATTGGTCTCGGAGACAGGCTTGACCATTTGCCATCGATGCTCTCCGGCGGACAACAACAAAGAGTTTCTATTGCAAGAGCCATTGCTCATGAACCAAAAATAATTTTTGCTGACGAACCTACCGCCAACCTCGATTCAGAGTCTTCAAAACTCGTTTTGGAAAACTTTTTAGAGCTGAACAAGGAGGGACAAACGATTCTTATGGTGACTCATGAGCCAGAATATGCGAAAATGACTGACAGAGTTATCACACTCAAGGACGGAAAGATCCTAAGTGACGAAAAACAAAAAAAGCACCATGCAAAAAATTAAATCATTCATAAAGAGACGAACCAAGATACAGATAGGTGCGTTTGTAATATTTATAATCATCGGTTTCTTACTATTTACTGGTGGAGACAAACCAAAGACCGAGTCACTTGTAGAGAGAGGTGTAGTGGAGCAAGAAGTGGTGGCAACAGGCAAGGTGCGTTCTGCTAGTGAGGTAGATCTCGGTTTTGAACGTGGAGGTAAGGTTGTAAGGGTAAGTGCTAAGGTTGGTGACACCGTCTCAGAGGGTGATACCTTGGTTGTGCTAGACCAAAGTGAGCTTATGGCAGACATCAAAAAAGCCAATGCAAGCTTGAGTGATGCCTTGATCAACTTGGACAAGGCCAAGCGCACATCATCTTCAGATTTGTCGAATGCTTACGACAAACTCTATATTGCACTGGTAGACGCATATACTGATGCACGAGACTCAGTACTCAACACTGCGGACAGATTCTTCTGGTCCCCTAAGAGCTCATCACCTTTGTTTGAGGTTAGATATGTTGATGGCGGTAATGATGTCCGCTTTTACGTTGAGGATACTCTAGCTCGAAGTATTAGTGTCGAGAGAGGCGCTTTGAATGAAGTATTTGTTTCGTGGGATCTTGCTATAAAGAATGCGAAAACAAACTCAGCAGACCTGAGTGATGAGCTCGCTCTAACAGAGAGAAATATAGATGAGGTAAAGAATTTTTTGGCGAGTCTTTCTTATACTTTGAATACGATTAAGGGATATGACCAAGCATACGAAAGTACTATTGCTGGTTACAAAACATCAGTCACCACAGTTCGTACCACCTTGAACTCCTCGCTCTCTGAACTCCTTGCAGCAAAATCTAATTACCTCAATGCGCCAAGAGAACTCTCTTCAGGCCTCAATGTCGGTTTCGACGAAGTTCTACAAGAGGAGTCAAAGGTTGAGGCTGCCAGAGCAGACCTTGAGTCTCTTCAGTCAGAACTTGCAAAAACAGTTCTGAGGTCTCCTATTGCTGGAGTGGTTACCAAACAAGATGCCAAAGTTGGGGAGATAGTGACTGCCGGTATGCAAACTACTTCTGTCGTGGCAGATAAGAATTTGGAAATCGTTGCAGACATCTCTGAGGTTAATATTGGCAAGATCGAGGCGGGGAGTAATGTAAAAATCTCTCTAGACGCCTTCCCTGGTGAGGTTATATCGGGTCGAGTGCTCTATGTGGAGCCTGGTGACAAGTTGGTGGATGGGGTGGTGAACTATGAGGTTAGAGTGGAATTTATAGGTGCTACACCAGAGAACATCAAGACCGGACTAACTTCTAGTCTTGCTATCTCGACTGAGAGAAAAGAGGGTGTGATTCGCGTCCCTGCTTTTGCTGTAGAGAGGAGATCTGGCAAAAGATTTGTCTCTGTAAAGACCAGTGATGGCGAGGAAGAGCGTGAAATTACTGTTGGTATCCAAGGTAAGGATGGCTTTGTGGAGGTTCTGGAGGGGCTTAGCGAGGGTGAAATAGTCCTCAGTGCTCAGAAGTAGGGGAGAGTATCACTCATTTGACTAAAATCTTGTAAAGTAGCAGAGTATTAAGCTTAAAAATATCACTTTGTATAGCCAGTGCACATCAAATTAGACCACAAAATCTATTGACAATCGAGTCAAAAGGTGCTAGTATATATGTAATCAGCCAGTGCGCTGATTTTCGTTTCTAAAGGGCAACGGTAAGTCACAGACCCTTTACTTAACAGTTTAACCTTCAGTTATTTTACAGTTAGCATCGCTTGGTCTCGCCCTTGCTCTATCGGGTCAACCTACTCCTACCATGCTCCACAAGGTCAGTCCGATCTCGGAGATACACAGAGTAGCCACTACCGACCCCAAAGAGATAAAGTCCGATGACTATATGCCGATTACGGATCCTGCCAATGTAGAGCGTTTCCTCGGGGATTACTTCTCCGACCTACCAGAGCTCAAGAAGATTGCCTTCTGTGAGTCATCCTTCCGCCACTTCGAAAAGAATGGTGATGTAAGGAGAGGTAAGGTGAACCGCTACGATGTTGGTGTGATGCAAATCAACGAGCTGTACCATGCCAAGGAGGCTAGCGCACTCGGTCTCGACCTTGAGACTATCGACGGTAACGTGGCCTTTGCCCGCCATCTCTATGAGAGAGAGGGTAGCAGACCATGGAACTCGTCTTCCCCATGTTGGGATAGGTCAGAGGATCTCGCAATCAACACTACTTCTAAGGATAAGTTGAAAAACTAATTCTTAGTAAGTCACAAACCCCCACAGCAATGTGGGGGTTTGCTGTATAAAAAAGCACCCTTATGGTATGGGTGCCTAGCTCTTCATCTGCTCGTCAAGCTTATTAAGTGCATCCTCGAGCATCTTCTTGGATTCAGGGTGCAATAGTGTTTCTGGAGGTAGATTAAACTGATCTTCAAGAGTTATGCCTTTCTCCCTCGCTTCGTTCTCGCGAATTTTCAAGACAGTTTTCTTCAGAAAATCCATTATGCTCATTTGTGATGTTTCGTCACCAAATCCGAGCATCACATCTCCCGATAGGGAAAGGGAGATACCTTCGAGCATGTCACCTAGATCGCCGTAAGTCATGTGGCTCTCCGTACATTGTATTGTGTGGGAGTGGAAGAAAAGAACTATTACAAAACTAACATAATGAAATGTATAAGTACAAACCCATTTTCATAGGGGAGTATGGTTTATTAAGGTTATGCTTGCAGGTTATGTGTGTCGCACAATGTATCTTTTGCGACACTAATATAGGCTAAGAGGTCTCCCCCATGGATGGAATGTTTAAAAGGCGTCTTGGTTTGTAACCCCTCTCCCTCATCGTCCTCAGACTAGATGCTAGAGCCATAGTCCTACTCCCGTATCTCCTATCTAGTAAATCTGTAATTTCAAAAATATTTTTCCAAACACTTTTCTTCTCGCTTTCGCCAAATAGATCCTCTTGGACCAGCTCCTCTGGCACCAAATTGGCTAAAGTGACCCCAGTTGCCCTATATAGGGTCTCTTCGTCATATATATGGTCAAAGACCTTAAGAATTTCATTAATGATGATAGTTGGTGAACTTGTACCAATGTTGAGTGCGATATCAGCTCTTTTATATCTAAACTCTTTGGTTTTGAGGAAGATATAGATATGTTTTGACATTAAGCCAAGCCTACGAGCATGAGCAGAAGCTCTTTCTACATTTCTAGATAGTTCGGAAAGCAAAAATCTTTTGTCTTTAGAAAATTTTGTAAAGGATTTGGTCGATTGCACACTTTTTTGATCTTCTTGGGTGTTGTCGCTTGAGTGTACTTGGTAAATTTGGGTGCCTTTTAGTTCATGCCAAGTCTCAAGTATTGGTCGGGAGAAGTTTTCCTCGATGAAGCTCTTTGGTTTCGATACGAAGTCGTGTGCTGTGTGTATACCAAGCCTGTTA
>CAYOGJ010000009.1:9759-11263 GCA_964403655.1 uncultured Candidatus Saccharibacteria bacterium
TGCTTGGGTACTAGACGGACCGACACCCCAAATGCTTCCCATTGGGAGCTTTTGTAAGATATTCTCTACGTTCTCTTTATTAATGATTGTTAGACCATCGGGCTTGACCCATTTGCTAGCCACCTTGGCCAGGACCTTCGTCTCTCCGAGTCCAATGCTAAATGTCATGCCGAGTTCTTGCTTCAAGTCCTTCCGTATAGACTCTGTAATGCTCTTGTAGGTCGTGCCAGGCTTCTCAAGGTGGGTGATGTCTGCAAAGCATTCGTCTATGGAGTATTCCTCCACTAAATCGGTGTAACGTCGCACAATATCGTACATCCTTTGGGCGAACATGCCGTAGACGTGGTAATGGGACTCGACTATAAGAGCGCTTGGGTATAGCTTTTTGATCATGAACACAGGCATTCCGCGGCTGATGCCTAGGGCCTTCGCCTCCTTGCTCATGGCGGTGGCTATCCCCCGCTCATGCCCTGTCACTACTGGTTTGCCCTTGAGTTTTGGGTTAAGAGCTACTTCGCACGATGCGAAGAAGGAGTCCCCATCTATGTGGAGTATTGCTCTCTGCATTACTTGTATTTTCTTATTACGGCTTTTACCACTGCGGGTATGGTAAGGGATTCCTCCGGGTAGATGTCGTCGAACTTGTCGTTAGCTGCTTCGAGATAAACTTTTTTGTTCTTCACTCGGTAGTACTTCATAGTGTACTCGCCGTCCACCTCGGCTATTACTATGTCACCTACTCTCGGGGTCACACCTCTCTCCACTAGCACTGTGTCACCGGGGAGAATCCCAGCATCGATCATGCTCTCTCCTTTGACTGTGAGCATGTAAGTGGCCTCCTTTTTCTCCACAAGCCATTCGTCGAGACTCATGGTGTCTAATAGCTCCTCAGAGGCTGATGTGGGGAAACCAGCCTCTACAACTCCTAGGACCCGGATCTCACCTAGGTTCATGGGGATGAGCCTGCCAGTATCGTCCTTACCTATGAATCCTTTTTTAATGAGTTTGTCTGCAAAATAATGCACCGCAGATTTGCTTCTGTAGCCAAGCAGGTTCTGCAATTCAGAGAAGCTTGGCATCCTTTTGTACTCTCTATAGAAGTCCGCAATTTTGGCTAGTTCTAATTCCATCTCACTAGTATATCACCATCTTAGAACAATCGTTCTAAAACAGTGGATAAGAAAAAACCACTCTCTAGGAGTGGTTGCTAATTGATCGAAGGATCCTTTGGCGGGTGTCTCTCGAGGAAGTTTCGTTTGAGACTATCCCACACTTTGTCGTTCATGTATGGCTGGCGAACAAGTGTCTTGCCGCACCCAGAGCTGTTGCATGTGAGTCTCTCTCGACTACTGAATCCTGCACAATCTCTTACCACATCATGACCGCCGGTCATTGCAGCCTCGTTTGCAGAGTTGTCAGGCATTGAACATTGCCTCGATAGCTTCATCGCGAGTGTGGGAGAAGAAGTTGCCTCCTGTCCAGGTGACTCGCTTCCTCACCCAAG
>CAYOGJ010000010.1:0-10635 GCA_964403655.1 uncultured Candidatus Saccharibacteria bacterium
GCACTCATCCAAGGTTCACCCCCCCGTCATTTATATTTTCTATAATCTATAGTAAGTATTGCCTGACCTTTGTCCACAAAGAAAAAGATCGTTTTATCTCTATCCAATGAGACTCCTTGTCGTAAAATGTGAATAAGTTCATAAATCAACAACAAAAAAGACCGTTGTGTGACGGTCTTTACTGGTCAACATGAACGTTCTGTGGATCACGCAGGGCATTGAGTATCCAAAGAGACTTCGGATCTCCACCAAACCAGGCAGTTAGGATCTGGTGACCTTGAGTGCTAAAGAGCTCTAGCTTGAAGGATGCCAAGCTCGTGCCCCAGGTCTTCACTTCGGAACTGATGACTTCGCCAACATTGCCGGCTTTCATCGGTCCTCCGTGGAAGGGTCTATATTGATAGTATCACCTTTAAACACCTCTTTTCTTTCTTCTCCACTCCTCAATTTTGGCATGATTGCCTGAGAGTAAAACTTTGGGAACTGAATACTTTTTGTTTTTGTATGTAAAAAACTCTGGCCTAGTATAGACATCGGGAGACGCTGTTCGAGACTCCTCTATAGAATCAAAATTTCCGAGGATCCCCGGTACCTGTCGAGCTATGACATCAATCATAAGCATGGCAGGCAGCTCGCCACCAGTAAGGACAAATGGCCCAACCGAAAGATCCTCCATCTTAAAAACCTTCTTCACCCTTGCGTCTATGCCCTCATATCTACCTGAGACAATAATGATGTCAGTAAACTTCTTGGCTGCACTCTTCGCATACTCGTTGGTAAACTGCTTGCCAGATGGAGAAAGGAAAACTATTTTGTACTTCTTACTCTTTATTGACTTAAGAGCCTTCTCGATTGCCTTTATGACTGGCTCGGCTTGAATAACCATGCCTGGGCCACCTGCGTATGGAGGTCGATCAATTCTGGCCCACTTGTTCTCCGCGAAATCTCGTGGGTTGTAGAAGGATACATTAAGTTTTTTGTCCTCTATCGCACGCTTAAGAATTGACTCTCCAAGATATGAGTCAAAAGCCTTTGGGAAAAGTGTGATGATATGGAAATGCATTTAACTACTCGAGGTTCAAATCCTCCATTGCCTCATCTATAGTCTTCGAAGCTCTTGGGGTGTAATCCTCTCTTGGAGCAAAGGTTCTACCCCCCACCGGTTCGTTGATCTTAAGGTTCACTCTAGCGTTGTTCTTCATACCCACTACACGAAGTAGGATACGGATGGCCTTTGCGGTATTGCCCTGTCTACCAATAACCTTACCCATGTCCTCTGGGTTAACATCTAGGGTCATGAGTACACCCATCTCGTCCACAGTGCGCTTGATCTTTACATCTTCTGGATGATCCACCAATGCTTTTATCAAAAATTCAAGAAACTGTACGTCGTCTAGCATATCAGTCAGAGCTAAGGAAATAAGAGTTTCGTCGAGCAAGCTTAAGAAGCCGCCTCAGTAGATTCTACCACGACTTGGTCAGCTGAAGCCTCTATATTAGGGGATGCTGCAGGTGCCTCTGGAGCAGCTTCTGGAGCGACCTCTGCAACTGCTGGCGCCTCCTTAACTATTGGAGTCTTCTTAGGAAGAACGTTCTTTTTCTTAGCATCGATAATCTTGTGAGTTACAAAAAGGTTATGAATAGTACCGGTAGGTAGTGCTCCCTGACCAAGCCAATACTTGATCCTGTCAGTCTTCAAAACATCGACGGTCTTACGAGGGTCATATGAGCCGAGTACCTCTTTAAACTTACCTGACTTTGAGGAATTCTTTGAGTCGGTCAAAACAACGCGAAAGGCGTTGTCGTGCTTCCTACCTACTCTCTGAAGCCTTATTTTTAGCATTCGAGTAGAGTAACAAAAAAGAGTGGTTAGGTCAACATGGTTCTGGTATAGTTATCCCACATGAAAGGCGAACTAGTGGGGGTAATAAAGGTTACAGGCAAGGGGGTAGGCTACTTTGCCCTTCCAGACTCTGACACTGATCTAGAAATACAAACCGAGAGTATTAACACCGCTCTTAATGGAGACACGGTAAAACTTGAACTTTTGGACAAGGAAATCTATGGCAGAAAGCAAGCTAAGGTAGTAGAGATTATAAGTAGGAAGAAGACTCACTTTGTTGGCACCTTCGAAGATGACGGAGGTAAGTATTTCGTCATACCAGATGATAAGAGAATGTACCGAGACTTAGTTATCGATAAAGATAATATTCTAAATGCCAAACATGGAGACAAGGTGGTGTCGGAAATCATTGAGTGGAGAGATGCCTCAAAGAGCCCTGTTGGCAAGATCATTAAGATCATCGGTCGAGCAGGAGAACACAATGCCGAAATGGTGGGAATTGTTTATGAATCTGGTTTCGAAGTCGACTTCCCTGTCGAAGTAGAGAAAGAGGCAAAAGAGTGGAAGGAAAAGTGGACCAAGGAGGATCATCTAAAGGATAGAAAGGATTTTAGGGACACAACCACCTTCACTATTGACCCAGCGGACGCCAAGGACTTCGACGATGCAATTTCTATAAAGAAAATAAGTGGTGATGAATATGAAATAGGTGTACACATTGCAGATGTCTCTCACTTCGTGGTGCCAAGAACTGCGCTTGACGATGAGGCGGTAAAGCGTGGCACGTCAATTTACCTAGTGGACCGCACCATTCCCATGCTACCCGAGGTACTGTCTAATGACCTTTGCTCACTTAATCCAAATGAGGAAAAATACGCCTTCGGTGCAGTATTTATTATGAATATGAAAGGCGAGGTTAAAGAAAGGTGGTTTGGTAAGACTCTCATCAACTCAGACAAACGCTTCACCTACGAGGAGGCGCAAGAAGTTTTGGATAAAAATGAAGGAATATTTTTCGAAGAACTAAGTACACTTAATCAAATTGCCTACAAACTAAGGGAGGAAAAGTTTAGAAAGGGCGCCATAGAATTTGAGTCTGACGAGGTGAAGTTCGAACTCGATAGCAACGGAAGACCAATCAAGGTATTTAGGAAGGTTAGGAAGGACCCACAAGCTGGTTGAAGACTTTATGCTCCTTGCCAACCGTGAGGTGGCTGCTTATATGCACACCATGACAAACGGCAACAATAAAGCTGCTGTGGTCTATCGTATACACGATGCTCCTGACAGAGAGAAGATCATAAACCTCGCCACATTTGTTAAGGCCCTCGGCTTCAACCTCAATCACAAAGACGGAGAAACTACTGCAGAGGATATTACTAGAATGCTTCGTTCTGTAGAAGGCTCACCAGCGGAGGCACTCATTAAAACAGCATCTATACGCAGTATGTCCAAGGCCATTTACTCTACTTCAAACATTGGTCATTTCGGCTTGGCTTTTGAGTACTACACTCACTTCACCTCTCCTATCCGCCGATACCCAGACCTAATGGTTCATCGCTTGCTCCAACGCTATCTAACTCATGGAAAAATTGAAGCTGATGAAGTAGCAAGGTACCAGAAGCTCTCAGACACATCCTCAGAACGCGAACTGGAGGCTGCAGAAGCAGAAAGATCTAGTATTAAGTACAAGCAGGTCGAGTATCTATCTGACAAGGTTGGACAGGAATTCGATGCTATCGTCTCGGGTGTGTCGGAATGGGGTGTGTATGTGGAAGAAACAACAGCAAAGGCTGACGGCATGGTCCGACTCAAGGAGATGACTGACGACTTCTATGAACTAAACGAAAAACTATATGCAGTGGTAGGTCAAAAGACTGGTAAGAAATACTCTCTTGGAGACAAAGTTAAAGTGAAACTAATTGATGCAAATTTGGATAAAAAGATTCTAGACTTTAAGTTTGTTTGACATACTTATTATTAGTTGTAATATACACACTAGGCTTGTACATCATATGAGCCTGTTCGTCTCTTCCACCGGGGGTAATTTTGAGACAGGGTCAAGGACCAGAACGGATGACGGAAGCTCAGAATCGTCTGCACCTCGCTGTCGGACACCGCAAAGCTCCACCGTCGAGTAAGCCCGTCCTCGGCCTCGAGGGCATGGCTCACCCGGCAATCGGAGCACAGTGCAACACCCGACCTGGTCTCGACCAGTACGAGGGTACCGACACAGAAGACGAGTAAGCCACCAATATGGTGGCTTTTTTCTATTTTGCGACTTCTACAGCTTCATCGAAGGCGATCGATAGGAGCTTAGAGACCCCTGAAGAACCCATTGTCACACCGTAGATCACACCAGCTCTGCTCATTGTCTCTCTGTTGTGAGTAATGAGTATAAGCTCTGAGTGCTTGGATAGCTTCTCCACCATGTCGCCGTAGCGTTTGGAGTTAGCTTCGTCGAGCGCAGCATCGGTCTCGTCTAGAATTATAAATGGTGGTGGATTAACTAAGGATATTGCAAACAGTAGCGCGATGGATGTAAGAGCTCTCTCTCCACCCGAGAGCATCATGAGTCCTCTGATTTTCTTTCTCGGTAGACTCACAGCAATTTCTAGACCCTCCTCTACTTCTTCCTCCTCAACACCTTCAGTATCAAGCTCGGATAAATCTAGATCTGTGTCTCCAGCAAGAACCCTCTTTTTCTTCTCCCTTACTAAGGTAAGGCTGGCGTCACCTCCGTCAAACATGGTGGAAAAGAGATTCTTAAACTCTTTGTTTATCTTGTTTATTCCTTGAGAGAATTCCTCAGCCAAGCGCTTCTCCAAATCTTTTATCAACTCCTTGAGCGACTCAGCTGATTTCTCTAAGTCTAGAAGCTCTCGATCAAGAAACTCGTCGCGCTCTGTCACATCCTTATACTCCTTGAGCACATCCCCTGCTCCAGAGACTCCAGACTCCTCTAGTCTAATCTTTAACCTCTCTACATTTCTTTTCCTCTCCTCCTGTAGCTCTCTCAAACTTTCCATAGCAAAGTTTTGTTGTCTAAAGGCAAGTATCTCTGCACCCACCATATGTCCAAGTTCTGCCAGATCTCTTTTGAATGCTTCATCATCATGGTGCAACCTCTCCTCTCTAAGCTTAAGCAGATTCTTTCTAGAAAGAATCTCGTTCTCCTCAGACATAATACGAAAAACCGCCTTCTCTGCATCGCGGGAGGAATCTTTGTCCTGTTCGATTTTCTTTTTTAGCGCTTCGTACTTATCACGAAGCTTCGTTTCCTCACCCTCGAGTATACCAAGCTCACTCTCTGTTTGAAGTTTCTTGTCTTTGAACTTGCTCAGTGCCTCTCTTGCCTCAACTATAGCCTCTGTATGTGCAACCTGCTTTCTACTCCTAATAAAATCTTTGATCTTCGCAAAAATACTTTCAATACTTGAGAGGATACTCACCTCCTCTAAGAGTTCCTCAACCTCTTTTAGCCTAACCGTTTTTGACTCCTCGTTGGTAGCCAACTCCTCCTCTTTTTTGATAGTCCTTTCCTCAGCATTCATTAATCCCTCAAGTCTTCCGAGCTCTCGCATCAATGCATCCTTGCTTGCTCTCACTCTGGTAATCTCGCTCTCGAGTTCCAAAATTTCTAGGTTTTTATCCTTTCCTTGTGCACTCTCCTCAAGAATTCGTTTTGCCTCCATGAGCTCCCCATGAAGTTGCTTGAGCGCTTCCTCAATAGGTTCTCTCTCGCTCTTGATCAAACTCTTTTCGTGATTCAAATATTCTTCTTCCTTTTTGAAGTACTCGAGGCTTAGTGCAAGAAGTTCGTTCTTAAGACCCTCTACCTTCTCAATCTTTTCAGCCTGCTTTTTAAGAAAGCGCAGATGTGGAGCGATCTCCTTCCTTAGACCCTCCACTTGAGCGATGTTCTCAAAAGTCTTCTTGAGCTTCCTCTCACTCTCGAGTCTCTTGTATTGATAGATCTTAAGCCCAAGTGCGTCCTCGATAATACTCTTCCTCTCACGGTCAGTAGAACTAAGAATCCTGTCTGCCTCACCCTGAGAGATGATGTGGTGGCCCGATGCGCCAATGTGGGCCTTGGCTAAAAGTTCTATTACATCCTTGAGTCTAACTACGCTCCCGTTTATAAGATACTCATTAACACCATCACGGTGCACAGCGCGCTCGATAGATACCTCACTAAAGTCTAGACCAAAAAGTTTTTTAGAATTATCAAAAACGACCTTGACCGAAGCTCGGTTCGCCTTCGGTTCGCCCTGAGCACCATTGAATATCAGATCCTCACCCTTCTTACCCCTTAGACTCTTAATAGACTGCTCTCCAAGCACAAAACGAAATGCCTCGGCCACATTACTCTTACCCGAGCCGTTCGGACCAACAATCGCCGATACCGGGGAGCTAAACTCAAGCATGCTCTTCTTAGCAAAGGACTTGAAGCCAGACAGTTCTATCGACTTTAGATACATAGAGTACTTATTATAGCAAAATACAATACTTATTTTTCCAAATCCAAAACCTGATTAATACTTATCTTTTGAACGAATTCTGGCACGTGGCTAACCATGACCATGGCGCCCTCATATTTATTTAGTGCCTCTGCTATTACTGGTAAATGCCTAAAGTTTATATGGTTAGTTGGCTCATCCAAAATCAATAGTCCTGGCCTCTCTAAAACTAATCTAGCGAAAGCAACAAGCCCCTTCTGACCCTCAGACAGACTACCGATCTTACTCTTGATAACATCTGCGTGTATCAAAAATCCTGCAGCAGTAGAACGCATTGTTTCCTCCACCCTCTTGTCCATTGCTGACATAAGTGACTCATACACAGTATCTTCGAAATTTAGTGTTGAAAAATCTTGCCTGTAGTAACCAACCTTCGTCCCTGGAGCAATAATCAAACCCGCTGCATCACCCTTAGCCAACGACTCAAGCAAAGTACTTTTACCGATACCATTTGGTCCTTTAAGTAGTAGGTGTTCTCGCTTCCTTAACTTTATATCTGCCTTTCTTTTAACAGGTTTATGGGTTTTGAAATTTAAAGTTGTAAACTCTTTGATAATCAAAATATCTCCACTTAGACCCTCTTGAGCTGGAATAACAAAGGGTCTAATGGTTTTATCTTCCTTTCTGGTATCAACCTTACTTTCTTCTAACTCCTCGGCCTTCTCACGCATTCTTCTAGCAACTAAACGCATCTGACCTCCCTTGTTCGCAAAGAAGTTCGACTTATCTTTGTTGGCTTGGATCTCTTTGTCGAGTTGAGCATTCTTCCTGTTCTCCTTTTCGACTTGGGCAGCTATTTGCCTCACCACATCAAAGTAGTCACCTACGAATTGTTCGACCTTCTTGGTATGAATATCTAAATAGAGCACTCCATCGGTAAAAGAGTTTAGGAAGTCTGCATCGTGGGAAATAACTATCACGGTTTTCTTATAACCCTTGAGAAATTGTGTTAGATGCTCTATACCACCTTTGTCCAAATTGTTTGTTGGCTCATCAAGAAGCAAAAGGTCTGGATCTTGGATAAGTGCTGATGCAAGTAAGAGTCTGGCCTGTTGACCACCAGAGAAGGTGTTCATAAGACTCTCGTGGACATCCTTCTTAGTCCTTAGATTGACCACCTCGAGTACCTGATCAATTCGACGGTCTATGTCGTAGATCTTGCCTTCGTCCTTACGCAGTTTTGCCTCCACAGCCTTCTCAAAGGCTTTCTCGAAAAACTCTCTTACTGATAAACCTAGCTGGTCACGGGGAATGGTTTGTCTTGATATTGCAACGGTAATTCCATTTGCCCTAAAGACATTACCGGAATCTGGTTTTATGGCTTGAGTAATCAGCCCGAAAATAGTGCTTTTGCCCGCACCATTTTGGCCCATAACAGTAATCTTGGACCCCTCTCTCACAGAGAAGCTAACCTCGTTTAAAATCGGTTTATTCTGCTCATACTCGAAACTGAGGTCCTCAAATCGCAATATCACTCCATCTCTAGACATAGTCAAGTAGATTAACACAAAAACTCATAAATTAGGCGTCTTAAACCTCTTTTGTGCTAGATTATGCATATGACTAAACCTGAGGATACCTTGTGGGACACGATTGTTATTGGTGGTGGACCTGCAGGCATGATGGCAGCTGGAAGAGCTGGTGAAAGAGGTGGGAAGGTACTACTCATAGAGAAGAACTCTACTCTCGGCAAAAAACTACTCATAACAGGTGGTGGTAGATGCAATGTTACAAACGCAGAAGGTGATGTTAGAAAACTTTTAGCCAAGTTCAAAGATAGTGAGCAATTCCTCTTTTCTAGTTTCTCTCAATTCGCAGTAGAGGATACATTAAACTTCTTTCACTCTCGTGGAATGGAAACGAAAGTCGAAGCCGAACAGAGAGTTTTCCCCACCTCAAATAAAGCCGAGTCGGTATGGAACGTGTTGGTTGAATACATAAAGAAAAACAATGTGACCGTGCTGTCTGGCACACCAGTAAACAGTCTTATCCTAAAGGACGGCGTAATCAAGGGAGTCACACTCAAAAACAATAAAATCGTACACGCTCACTCAGTTGTTCTAGCGAGCGGAGGAATCTCTCATCCAGAGACTGGCTCTACTGGCGAAGGCTTCAAATGGCTTGAGAGTATTGGTCACAAGATCATCAAACCATCCCTTGCTCTAGTACCAATTGCTACTAAAGATGAATGGGTCAAAAGAGTCTCTGGTCTAAGTCTGCCCAATGCAAAGATCAAGTTATTCCAAAACGGAGTGAAGCAAGAAGAGTCTGTGGGCAAAATTCTCTTTACTCATGTGGGCCTAAGCGGACCTGCCATACTCAACCTAAGTAGCAGTGTGAGTGAGCTACTAAAATATGGTGAGGTAGTTATTTCTCTAGACATTCTACCTACTTACGACTACTCGACGCTAAATGACAAGCTACAAGAAATATTTAAACTTGAAGACAAAAAGAAGTTCAAGAACTGTTTGTCGCACTTAGTACCAACATCTCTTGCTCCGGTTATTGTCTCCCTTTCGCAAATAGATCCAGACAAGCAATGTAATGCCGTGACGAGAGATGAAAGACTGAGTTTGGTAAAGTTTCTCAAGCATCTAGACTTAGAAGTTTCCCATCTTCTAGGCGAGGACAAAGCTATCACCACCTCTGGAGGTATTGATCTTAAGGAAGTAGATTTCAAAACTATGCGCTCAAGACTCTTTGAAAACTTGTATGTGGTTGGAGATGTGTTAAACATTGACCGACCATCAGGCGGTTACAGTTTGCAATTGTGTTGGACAACGGGTTTCGTTGCTGGCAACTCGATCGAGATTAACGGAAGACAGCCGTCCCAGTATTAAGCTTCTGGCTTAATACAAGCTCGCCTTTAGAGGTGAAGGAGTAGTTACTCGTATTGTTTAGGAAATCCCTAAATTCACCTTCCTGAGAACCTTCACAATACATGAGAGTTGAGATCATCTGACTAAAGACTATGTAACTGTCTTTGACAACATAGTTGCCACCTATACCGTTGCAGTCAGTAGTAGCAGAGAAGGTGCCATCGCTCTTAAATGTGAGAGCAAACTTATCCTTAACTTTTGGCACCACAACCGTTCCATCATTTAGTCCGGTACTTATCCAGTTCCAAGTCTTCATGGTGAGCTTCATCATGCCTGGATCTGCCTCGCCCTCAAAATTATCTACCACCAAACCCTTAGGAGTGAAGTAATGTTCGGGAGACTCACACGGTACTACGGAACCATCGTCACCAACCACACCCATAACCTCCATTTCAGTACCGACCTTGATCAAGCTAACATCACCAATATTTTTTGCCTTATAAGCCTCACACATCGGTAAACCCATCGATGGTATTGCGACCGTAGTAAGTTCCCCCTCAGAAGACTCGAGAGTAAAGAGATATGGACCATCGAAAGCAATTTGGTCTGTATCGATAGCGATTACCTCTCCGGCGAGACAAACTGTTTCTCCTATTTTTAAATTGTTCTGACTACCTCGATATGTAAATCTATCGATTAGCAAAAAAAGAGCAATCAAAACCACTATCGCGATCAGCGGGTAAGTATATTTTTTGTCCATGAAATTTTCTTTAAGCATTTGCATTTATCGATTATACAATAAAACACAACCAGCCTAAAGATGCATGAAAAGTACACCAACTAGAGCCAAAATAACTCCCGAGATCTGAATCCAAGACAGCGTTTCGTTAAAAACAAATACACTCGCTAATAAGATAATGATTGAATATAGTGCCACCTGCATTACCCCGACACTAATCAATTTTGATCCACTAACAAAAGCGTATGTGAAGAAAATTATTTGAAACAAATAAAGAGCCAAAGCACCCATCATCCACGGACTCAACATCGCCTTGATCAAACTACCTGAGCCCTCCACCTTCTTCAAAAAGATATCAGCTATCGCCACCGCCGAAGCGGCCAGTACAATTAGACTGGTTTGCAGAACATTCATCTCTTTAGATATTTAGCTATTGTGATGACCCTTGGTGTAATGAGCACCAAGATAGTATGGCCAAACAAATATAGCCAAGACCCCTTTCCAAAAAGAAAGTCTTAAGTAACCAATAGTAAACAGCCAGCCTATAGCCCAAAGTGAACCCAAGCCACCACCATTTCCACTAACAATTATTTGATCGAATTTTCCCATGAAGACATTATAGCAAATCTACTTCTTATCGGAAAATTCTGCTTACACCTTAAACAAAGAGAAAGGCTATGAAAGCAGTTATGAGCATAGTGAGAAGTATGGAGA